>CAURYI010000046.1:0-6991 GCA_963529075.1 uncultured Eubacteriales bacterium | reverse complement strand
CTAGTGATGCTAACCATACAATTGCATAAACATGTGATAATAATATTAATAATAGGAATAGTACTATTAATATTATTGCTAATTTTGCGAAAATTCCTGTGATCAATAGTAAGAATGCAATTATTGGTACTATTAAGAATAATGCTAATGCTGCTAATGCTAATAATGCTGCTTTACCAAATCCAATGTTTTGTAATCTTGTTTTTGTGTCTTTATTTACATTTAATATTATTGTTGCCAATACTAGTATTACAACAATTGTTGATATTATTGATACTGTTTTTGAATCAATCTTTTATGTTAATGTTTGCTCTACAGTTTTTTCATTTACTTTATAGAAATGATAGTTTGCCTTTTTAAATTGTTCTTGTATATTATCGTCATTTTGTGAGCTTAAATATTTTTCTCTTCCAATCTTTGTGCTTGGATCTATTACTATTTTTTGTGCTCCTATATATACATTTGCTAAAACTGTATTATTTTTGCTTAAATTTACATTTTCTGCTACTGTATATACATTATTTACTACTGTGTTTTGAATGTTGATATCTTGTCCTATTAGATAGATACTTCCAGTTACATGTAGGTTTGCTAAAGAAATGTTTTGTGATAATAGATAAATGCTTCCATTTACTGTTCCAGATAATTTTACTGATTTTGACATGATGTACATGTTACCTTCAATTACTGCGTTTGTGTTTGTTTGTTCAAATACTTCTTGCATTATAAATTTGTCTGAATAATTTTTTGCTGTATCTACTACTTTACTAGGATTTTCTTTTTTTGTGTTTGTAACTGATGTTCCTTGATTTCTAATGACATTATCAATTGTTGATGATTGATTTTCTGTTATTTTTTCTAATTCAGAAAGTTGTTTAGCTAATTCATCAAGTCCTGAAATTGTTGTCATTTCTGTTGCATTTACATTTGAAATTAATGCGATTGTTAGTATTATTATTGCTAATACTGTTGAAAAAATTTTTTTCATATTATTTCCTTTCTATAATTCAATTGTTAATGAATTATTTTCTGATTTATATTGTCTACATTTTACATTACATGTAGATAATAAACGTTTTGATGCAATATTTGATTCTGTGTTGCTGTATTTATCTGAGAGATAAATAACTTCTTTTATTCCTGCTTGAATTATTGCTTTTGCACATTCATTACATGGAAATAAATCAACATATATTTTTGAATCTTCTAAATTTGCTCCATGACTATTTAAGATTGCATTTAATTCTGCATGGCATACATAGGCATATTTTGTATTTAAGAATTCACCTTCTCTATCCCATGGCATTTCGTCGTCTTCAAAGCCTTTTGGGGCTCCATTGTATCCTACTGATAATATTTTATTATCTTTACTTACAATGCATGCTCCTACTTGAGTGCTTGGATCTTTACTTCTCATTGCTGATAATTTTGCAACTCCCATAAAATATGTGTCCCATGATATATAATCTTTTCTTTGATTACTCATACTAATACCCTCTTACTTAAATATTTTTCATTGATAATTTTACTTTTTGCTTTTCTCTGTCTATTTCAATTACTTTTACTTGTACTACATCTCCAATTGCTACAACTTCTGATGGTGTTTTGATAAATTTATCACTTAATTCTGATAAATGTACTAATCCGTCATGTTTTACACCAATGTCTACAAATGCTCCAAAGTCTGTGATATTTCTTACGGTTCCTGTTAATAATTGACCTTCTTTTAAATCATCAAAACTTAAAACATCACTTCTTAATATAGGTTTTGGCATGTCATCTCTAGGGTCTCTGCCTGGCTTCTTTAACTCATTGATAATATCTGTTAATGTTAATTCTCCTATATCTAGTTCTTGTGCTTTTGTTTTTATGTCTATTTTTGATAGTTCGTCATTGATTTTAGCTAATTTTGCTTTATCTAGTAAGTCTTCTTTTTTATAGTTTATGCTTTTTAATAGCTCTTCTGTTTGTTTGTAACTTTCAGGGTGTACTGCTGTATTTTCTAGTGGGTTTGTGCCTTCTGGTATTCTTATGAATCCTGCACATTGCTCAAACGTTACTTTTCCTAATTTAGGTACATTTAATAATGTTTTTCTTTCTTCATATTTACCATTTTCTTCTCTATATTTTACTATGTTTTTGGCGATTGTCATGTTGATTCCTGATACATATGATAGTAATGATGGTGTTGCTGTGTTTACATCTACTCCTACTTCATTTACTGCATCTTCTACAACACCTGTTAATTCTTCATTTAATTGCTTTTGATTTACATCATGTTGATATTGTCCAATTCCAATTGCTTTTGGATCTATTTTTACGAATTCTGCAAGTGGGTCTTGTAGTCTTCTTGCTATTGAAATTGCTCCTCTTAATGATACATTTAAGTCTGGATATTCTTCTGTCGCTAGTTTTGAAGCGGAATATACTGATGCTCCTGCTTCACTTACTATTACATAGTTTACTGTGATATTATAATCTTCTTTTACTTTTGCAATTACACTTGATACAAATTGTTCTGATTCTCTTGAAGCTGTACCATTTCCTATTGCTATTATATTGATTTTATTTTTTAATATTAAATCAATTAATTTAATTGTTGAGCCTTCAATATCATTTTGTGGTTCTGTAGGATATAAAACTGCTGTGTCTAGCACTTTTCCGGTTTCATCGATTACTGCTAATTTACATCCTGTTCTATATGCTGGGTCAAAGCCTAGCACTGTATAGCCTTTTAATGGCGCTCCTAGTAATAATTGTTTTGCATTTTTTCCAAATACGTCTATTGCTTGAAGATCTGCCTTATCTGTTAAATCTGATCTGATTTCTCTATCCAATGATGGTTCTATTAATCTTTTCCATGAATCTGCAATTGTTGTTTTTAATTCTTCTTTTCTTGTCGAATTTTTAATTATTATGGCTTTTTCTAAATCTGCTAAAACTTTTTCTTCTGGTTTTGTAATTTTTACTTTTAATAGTTTTTCTTTTTCACCTCTGTTGATTGCTAATATTCTATGGCTTGGTATTGTTTTTACCTTTTCCGAAAAATCATAATACATTTCGTATGGTGATTTTTCATTTGGGTTTACTGCTTCTGATGTTATTAGTCCTTCATAGTGATAAATTTTCTTTAACATTTTTCTATAATCTGCATTATCTGAGATATCTTCTGCAATTATATCTTCAGAACCTTGAATTGCATACTCTATTGTTACGACATTGTCGATTAATAAGTTTTTTGCTACATCATAGCTATCTGTGCTGTCTGTTTGATTTATAATGTTATCTGCCAATTCTTGTAGACCATTTTCTTTAGCAATTGTTGCTCTTGTTCTTTTCTTTTGTTTGTATGGTCTATATATATCTTCTACTTCTACTTGTGTTTGAGCTTTTTCAAGTGCTGCCATTATTTCTGGCGTCATTTTTTCTTGATTTGTTATTGAGTCTATTACTTCTTGTTTACGTTCTTCCAAATTTCTTAAATATGTTAATCTTGAGCCTAAGTCTCTTAATTGTTCATCTGATAGATTGCCTGTTACTTCTTTTCTATATCTTGCAATGAATGGTATTGTGTTTCCTTGGTCTATTAACTCTACTGTTTTTTCAATTTGACTTACTTTTACATCCAATTCTTGTGCAATTATTTCATTAATATTCATTATGATTATGTCCTTTATTCATTTTCAAATTTTATAGTTCTAGTCATTAAACTGTTACTTACATCTGTCATTGGCTTATTATTGAATATAACATCGTAAACACTATTTACTATTGGCATTTCTACATTATATTTTTTTGCTAATCTATGTGCAATTTCTATATTGTCTATACTTTCAATTGTCATACCAATTTCTTTTTTAATTTCATCAATTGATAATCCCTTACCTATTAGTCTTCCTGCACGTCTATTTCTACTTTCATCACTTGAGCAAGTTAGAATTAAATCCCCAAGTCCTGATAAACCATAAAATGTATCTTTTGATGCTCCCATTTCTACACCAAGTCTAGCTATTTCTGCTAATCCTCTAGTTATTATTGCTGATGATGCATTTGTTCCTAATCCTAATTCTGCTACTATTCCACAGCAGAATGCTATGATATTTTTTAATGCTCCGCCGATTTCTACTCCTAAAACATCATGTGATTTATAAATACGCATTGTTTTGCCTGATAGTACTTTAGATACTTCTGTTAATAATTCGTCATCTTTTGATGCTAAAATTATTGCTGTTGATATTTTGTTTACTACTTCTATTGCAAAGCTTGGTCCTGATAGAACTCCCAATCTTATTCCTGGTAATTCTTCTTCAAAAATGTTGTCCAATGTTTGTAGATTTTCTGTGTCAAATCCTTTTGAACATAATATTACTGGTTTATTCCCAACAAATTCTTTGTATTGGTTAAATACATTTCTAGTAAATTTTGATGGTGTAACATGTAAAATTATTTCTGAGTTTATAACAACTTCTTTTAATGAATTTGAACAATGAATTCGTTCATTTATTGTTAATTCTGGTATATAATTAGTTTTTCTGTTTATATTTATGTTATTTTTTTCTTCTTCTGTGAAAGACCATATAATTATATCATGTCCTTCTCTTGCAATGTGTTCTGCTAGTGCTATTCCCCAGCTTCCACTTCCTATAATGGCAATTTTGCTCATATGATACTCCTTATTTTTTGAAACTTAATTGTTTTTCTTCACCTGCTAATAATCTTCCTATATTTGATCTATGGTTAAATATTACCATTAGAGCTAAAATAATTGAGAATATTACGAATGATATTTTGCTTCCTGGTACAATAAAGTTCCAAGGTATGAATAAGCATAGTACTGGGAATAGTATTGCTGCCATTATTGATCCAATTGATACTATTTTGAAAACAATCATGATTATTAATGCAAATACTAGACAAATTAATCCAATTCTCCAGTTAATCATCATTAATACGCCTAATGATGTTGCTACGCCTTTTCCTCCTTTAAAATTAAAGAAGCATGGGAATGTGTGTCCAAAGACAACTGCTAATCCTGCAATTTCTACTAAAAGTCCTTTTGCATTATTGTCTGCATGTATTATATTTCCAATAATTATTGCTACAACAATTGCTACAACTCCTTTTAATATATCGAATATTAAAGTTAAAGCTGCTGCTTGCTTTCCTGCAACTCTTAATACGTTTGTTGAGCCTGCATTTTTGCTTCCTTTTTCTCTAACATCTACGCCTGCTATTTTTTTTGAAAAAATTACTGAAAAACTGATACTTCCTAATAAGTATCCTACTAATGCTACTAATAAATAATATCCTAACATTATTCTTCTCCTCCTCTTTCTCTTGTTAGTATTCTGATTGGTGTTCCTTTGAAACCAAATTCATCCCTTAATTTGTTTATTAAATATCTTTCGTATGAAAAATGGAATAGTTGTTTACTGTTTACAAATACAGCGAATGTTGGTGGTCTTGTACTTACCTGTGTCATATAATAGATTTTTAATCTACGACCTTTGTCCGTGGGTGGTTGCACTACTGCGATTGCTTCGTTTAGCATATCATTAAGCGTTGATGTTTTTACTCTCATGCTATTGTTCGCTGCAACCATATTGATTAATTCAAATAATTTATTTACTCTTTGCCCTGTTTTTGCTGATATGAATAATATTGGTGCATATTGTAGATATGCTAGTTTGTTATATACTTGTTTTGTATATTCTTCTAAAGTACCATTTTCTTTTTCTATAGCATCCCATTTATTTATTACTATTATTATTCCTTTTCCAGCTTCGTGTGCTTCTCCGGCAATCTTAGTATCTTGCTCTGTTACGCCTTCTTGTGCATCTATTATTAATAGACATACATCTGCTCTTTCAATTGCTAGCGTGGATCTGATAATTGAGTATTTTTCTATATTTTCTTCAATTTTGCTATGTTTTCTTATTCCTGCTGTATCAATTAATACATAATTTCCAAATTCATTGCTGAATTCTGAATCTATTGCGTCCCTTGTTGTTCCTGCAATATTGCTTACTATTAATCTGTTATCATTCAATATTTTGTTGATTAATGATGATTTTCCTACGTTTGGTTTTCCGATTACTGCTACTTTTATTTTTTCTTCATCTTCTGTTGATTCTATATCTTGAATATTTTCATAAATTATATCTAGAATATCTCCAATTCCTCTTGTATTTGCTGCTGAAACTGGATGCGGATCTCCTATTCCTAGATTGTAGAATTCATATATATCTGTTTGAAATTTATTAAAATCATCTACTTTGTTACATACCAAAATTGTCTTTTTATTTGACTTTCTAAGAAGTTTTGCTACTTCATAGTCCTGTGATGTTACTCCAGTTCTTACATCTGTCATAAATAAAATTACATCTGCTAATTCAATTGCAATCTCTGCTTGTGTTTTCATTTGTGTTGAGATTATATCATCTTTTTTATTTTCGATACCACCTGTATCAATTATAGTGAAACTCTTGCCCCTCCAATTTGTTTCTCCATAAACTCTGTCCCTTGTTACTCCTGGTGTATCTTCTACAATTGATCTACGTTCACCAATTAGATAATTGAAAAAAGTTGATTTTCCTACATTCGGTTTACCGATAATTGCTACTACTGGTTTTGACATGTTCTTTCCCTTTCTTTTTTATTTGATATGATTATATTTACTATTAGAATTATTATTCCAATAATTGATATAATATAGCTTATTTCTTCAATTTTTGTCATTCTAGGCTCTATTTTGACATTTGTTGATTTATTTAATTTTATTTGTATAAAGCCATTATTTGATTCTGTAAAATCAATATCTTTATTATTTTCATCAGTTATTCTATAACTTGGATAATAGATATATGGTAGTTCTATTTCTGATGTTGTTATTATACTGATTTTAAATGTTGATTTTCCTGTATCTTGATTTTTTTCAAAATCGTTTATACTCGCATCGCCACTTAATATTATTGGTTGCTGAGTTCTATTG
>CAURYI010000045.1:0-7104 GCA_963529075.1 uncultured Eubacteriales bacterium | reverse complement strand
TCCTTAAGTAGTATTTCTTTTTCTACTCTAGATACTTCATTAGCCCAATACCACTCTGGATAGTTGATCATGGCTCGATCTTTATCAAGATCTTTCCAAATTCTATTGATGATGTTAAATGTCTCCCTCGAATAAGCAAGTCGGACAAATTTCAAGATGTTCTCCTTAACGTCTTCTGAAAATCCTGAACAGACTTCATATACAGGTTTCCCTGTTATTTCTATATAATTTCCGTTCCTTCTTAAGTTGTCCATTATTGCCGTATTGACAATTAACATATCATTATAAGACATGTTAAATGTAGTATAACCTTCCATTTTTCTCATAAGTGCCAGCTCCTTATCTGGCAATTTTTTTTGCTATATTTGCTACAAATAATATAATTATATTTACTATTAGTGCAAATACGTTAATATGTATCAAAAACCTCCTATAATATATATTATATTTTATTTTACATAAAAAATCAACCTCTCTACAGTTTTATATTTTATACATAATTTTTGATAAATGATGGTTCTTTAATCTTATAATGCTGTGAAAAAAGTTATTAACCCCAATACTACGCCTGTTGCATTTGGAATTATTAATAAATAATCTTTTTTAGGATCTTTTGTTAATCCATAGATAACCCAGATTAAGCATGATATCGCCGCTGTAAGTGGTTGCAACGGTTGAGATTTATTTCCTTTAAGATTAGCTATAATTTGTGGTATATATGATATAAACACAAAAACGCCTAGAAATGCTCCTATCGATCCAACAATTGTATTTATTTTTTGTTTATTCTCTTTCTTTATGATAATCACCTCCTTATTAACTAGTTTAGTATAATTCTATTATTTTATTTTTCCTATAATTTAAAATATATTTCACAAAATTTTCACAAAAAAATCCTAGATATTAGTTCTACTAATACCTAGGATGTATTTTAATCAAATTATTTTGATTCTTCTACTGGATATACACTGATTTTCTTTTTATCTCTTCCAAGTCTTTCTACTTTCATTGTTCCTGTAATTTTAGCATATAATGTGTCATCGCTTCCGATTCCAACATTTGTACCTGGATGCATTTTTGTTCCTCTTTGTCTAAAAAGAATATTACCAGCTTGAACCAATTGACCATCAGCTCTTTTGATTCCTAATCTTTTTGACTCTGAATCTCTTCCATTATCAGTACTACCTTGACCTTTATGATGTGCCATATCGCTCTCTCACCTTTCCTTTCTTAATATTCTTTGGTTAAAATTAACCAACTACGATTGATTTAATTTCAACCTTTGTATATGGTTGTCTATGACCTTGAGTTCTTCTCTCATTTTTCTTTGCTTTGTATCTGTAAACTAGGATTTTTTTAGCTTTTCCATTGTTTGTTACAGTACCTTCAACTTTACAACCTTTTACATATGGAGTTCCAACTTTTACATCTTTATCATCAGATACTAAAACTACTTTATCAAAAGTAACTTTCTTTCCTTCTTCAATATCTAATTTTTCAAAGAATATTTGATCTCCTTCTGAAACTTTGTATTGTCTTCCACAACTTTCGATGATTGCGTACATTTCAGATTCCTCCTCTATTTTACTCGCTAAGCATAAATACTAGGTATCTTTAAAAAGAATTTTTAACCCGACTTAGGCGGTTTACACTTATCTATTATAAACTACTTGTTATAGTATTGTCAAGCGTTTGTAGTATTAATAATTATTGAATATTTCGTTAAATTCTTCTTCGTTGATTTTTTCTTTTTTCATTAATACTTCTGCTACTGCGTCTAATTTATCACGATGCATTCTTAATATTGTTTGTGCATCTTGATATGCTTGCTCCAATGTTTTTCTGATTTCTAGACCTATTGTGTTTTGCATATCTGTTCCTAATAATTGTAATTTTTCATAGGCTTCATTTTTTAGATTTAATGACATTGGTCCAATTTTATCATTCATACCATATGTTGTTACCATATTTCTTGCAATTTCCATTGCTACTTCTAAGTCATTGCTTGCACCTGTTGATATTTCATTTAATGCAATTTTTTCTGCAGCTCTACCACCCATTAATGAAATTAGCTTTTCCCTCATTTCTGTTTCTGATATGTAGTATTTGTCCTCGTTGTTACGATACATTGTGTATCCTCCTGCCATTCCTCTTGGAATGATTGATACTTCTTTTACTACATCCTGTGTTGGTAGATATTTGCTTACTACTGCATGTCCTGCTTCATGGTATGCTGTTAGGCGTTTATCTTTGTCAGATATTCTTCTATTCTTTTTCTCAAGTCCTACTGTTACTTTTGCTAATGCATCTTCTACATCTTGGTTTGAGATTTCTTTTTGTTTTCTTGAAGTTGCAATTATTGCTGCTTCATTTAATATGTTTGCTAATTCTGCTCCACTGAATCCGGCTGTATTTTCTGCAATATTTTTCAAATCAATATCTTCTGCGAATTTTTTATTTTTTGCATGAATTCTTAGTATATCTTCCCTTTCTTTAACATCTGGTAGATTAATTACTATTGTTCTATCAAATCTGCCCGGTCTTAATAATGCATCATCCAACATTTCTGGTCTGTTTGTTGCTGCTATTACTATTACTGATTGTTCTGATTCAAAACCATCCATTTCAACTAATAATTGATTTAGTGTTTGATTATTTTCAGTGTCTGCTCCTATTGCATTTGCTCTTCTTGCTCCTATTGCATCTATTTCATCTATGAATATTATACATGGTGCAATTTTCTTGGCTCTTTCAAATAATTTTCTTACTCTTGATGCTCCAAGTCCTGCAAATAACTCTACGAATTCTGAACCACTCATTGAGATGAATGGTACTTTCGCTTCACCTGCAATTGCCTTTGCTATTAAAGTTTTACCTGTTCCTGGTTTTCCTGAGAATAGTACACCATGTGGTACTTTTGCTCCCATTTCTTTATATTTATCAGGATTTTTTAAAAAATCAATGATTTCAATCATCTCATTTTTTTCTTCATCCAATCCTGCTACATCATCAAATTTTACATCGTTATTTGATACTTCTGGATCATATACTTTACCTTTTTTTCCAACACCTTGCATTTCAAAAATCAAGTATGCCATTACTAGCATTATTAATGTTGGTAAAAATCTTACAAATCCTGCCATAAAGTTTGCAAATATTGATTTTCTTTTTTGTTCGATTTCTACAGTTTTTCCTGATGCTATTTTTTGATTTACTAATTCCATGAATGCTTGTGTGTTTGGAATTGTTGAATTTTTCTTTTTGTCTTCTGGTACTTTATTATCTTTTTCAATATCTTTTTTATATGATAATAATGCTGTTTGACTTGCTTCATTTAATTCGATTTTTTGTAATTTTTCTTCATCTATATCTTTTAATAATTGTGAATATGCTACAGAATTTTCCTTTTGTTTATTATTTTTTTGAATTGTATAATATACTGCTGTTCCCAATGTCACTAATAAAGTGATTATTAAAAGAATATTTGCTATTATGTCTTTTAATGATTTCTTTTTGTTGTTTTTTTCTTTGTTTTCAGCCATCTTGCAACCTTTCTATTATGTATTGTCTTTTACAATATTATCATCATCAGTATTTTCTTTTTCTGATTTATCTTCTTTTTTATTATCTTTTTCTTGTTTTTTATCTGTTCTTTCTTCTTCTGGTTCTTCATCTTTTTTAGTAATTACAATTTGCTCTTTTATAATTAATTCTTGTTGGTTTCCTATTTCTTTTCTTCTAATAAGCAATAGAGCTACTACTAAGTATATGTATGTTAATATTAAATATAATAGATCTAAGTTTGGCACAATGAAATTGAATTTTGTCAAAATCATTATTGCTGTCAATACTACAAATACCATTGTTGCAAGTGTTATTGACATACAGCTAATATTAAATAATTTGCTGTATGATATCTTCACTTTCATTATTTTACTTGTTATTATTGCTATTAATGAAATTGCTAAAACATTTATTATTGTTACTGATACTGTTGTTAACAATATTACAATTGATATGAATACTAGTGTTTTTTGTAGAATTTCATTTTGCTTTTGTTCAGTTAATAATTTCAATGTATCGGCTTTTGTGAAATTCTCTGGTAGACCAACTTGTTTTGCAATTGATGAATATTTATATTTTACAATTTTTGTTTTTGGTTGTTTTACTAGTAAATAGTCTTTTGAAAATACAAATAAATTTCCTTTTCTCGATAATAATTCTTTGTGCTCTTTTTCAACATTCTCATAATTTGTTAATATTATAGTTCCATCGAACATTTTATCATAGTCTGTTTTATTAGTTCTGATTATTGGTTCTTCTGAATCTACTTTTAATTTACCGTCAATAACTTCATAATTTGGTAAATTGTGTTCAACAAATTTTTTGAATATATCCATTGCTTCTACTTCTGTTCTTGTTATTACTGGTGTTAGTATTATTGTTACTAATACTGATAGTAATAATATATAACTGATAAATCTTGGAACTGTTGATTCTGATATCTTATCATATTTATCAATTCCAAAAATTGATACAAAAAATTTTCTAAAAAAGGTTGTTTTTAATTTTTGTGTATTTTTCATTTTTCCTCCAAAAACACTATATTTTTGTTATTTCATATTTATTTTCTGGTAAATCTTTAATATTGTAGCCTCTATTAATTACTTCAGTTCTTAATTCGTCGGCTCTTTGATAATCTTTATTCTGCTTTGCTTCAATTCTTTGTTTTGCTAATAATTCAATTTCTTCTGGTATTTCTATATGTTCTTCTATTTGATATTTTTCTGAATTTATTAGATCTAATCCGAGAATTTTATCGAATTTTATAATTAATTCGGCTATTTGTTTAGATTTTGTTTCATTTTTTAATAAATCCCATACAATTCCCATTGCTAATGGTAAATTTAAATCATCATTAACTGCTTCATTAAATTTGTTTTCTGCTTCTAATAATACATTATTATCAATTTTTGTATCTGAATTTTTATTTAATATATATAGTTTGCGCAATTTATTTAATGATGTTTGTGCTGATTTTGCCCCTTCAAATGTGAAGTTTAATTTGTTTCTATAATGTGCACTAAAACAGAATAATCTATATGCTAATGCTTCTATTCCTTTTTCTTTTAAGTCTACAATTCTGTATACGTTGTGAAGTGATTTAGACATTTTTCCATTATCAATCAATAGGAATTCTACATGCATCCAGAAATTTGCTGGGTTGTGGCCAAACGCGCCTTTGCATTGTGCTATTTCATTTTCATGATGAACTGGAATATGGTCAACTCCACCTGTATGTATATCAAAATTTTCACCTAAAAATCTTTTACTCATTGCCGAACATTCTATATGCCATCCTGGATATGATAATCCCCATGGACTTTCCCATTTCATCAAATGTTCTTTTGGTGCTTTTATCCATAATGCGAAATCTGCTGGATTTCTTTTTTCTGGATCTACTTCAATTCTTGCTCCTGCTTCTTGTCCTGATAATTTATTATTTGATAATACTGGGTATTTTTCTAATTTAGTGATATCAAAATATATTCCTTTACTTGTCTCGTATCCATAACCATTATCAACAATTTCTTTTACCATTTCTTCCATTTGAATAATATTGTCAGTTGCTTTTGTTATTGTTGTAGGAATTTCAATATTTAATGATTTTATATCATCCATAAAATATTTTGTATAATACGCTGCTATTTCATAAGGGTCTCGTCCTTCAGAACGCGCAGCTTTTTCCATTTTATCCTCACCAGTATCTGCATCTGATGTTAAATGTCCAACATCTGTTATGTTCATAACATGATTTACATTTAAACCATTGTATTCAAGCATTCTTTTTAATGTATCTGCAAATATGTATGCTCTCATATTTCCAATATGCGCATAGCTGTAGACTGTTGGTCCACAGCTATACATTTTTACTTCATTAGGATGTATTGGTTTAAACTTTTCTTTTTCATGTGTTAATGTGTTATATAAATATATTTCCATATTCTAATCCTCTATCTATGGTGTTGTTGTGTTTGTTGTGTTTGTACTTCCTCCAGAAGTTGTGTTTGTTAATGCTGTTGTATTTGTTGTGTTTGTTGCTGGTCCGCTTGAATTGTATGTTATATAAATTTCAGCACCTTTTTCTGCTTTTGTTTCACTTTGTGTTAATACTTGATTTTTTGCAACTCCCGCTTTGTCATTAATTTTTGCTACTACGGTAAATCCTGCTTCTGTTAGCTTAGCTTTTGCGTCATCTAGTTTCATTCCTACAACATTTGGTACATCTATTAATACTGGTGTTGTATGTTTATCACAATATTCTGATATTTTTCCAGATGTTAATCTTGGAGTCCAATTTCCTTTTTCTTCTGTTTCTATTACTTTTCCTATATAAACAGTTTCTGTGTTTGGACAATATTTTGTTGCAAGTTTCTTAGAATCTTTACATATTGTGTATGATCTTGAACCTTCTGATTTATCAGGAATATTATCTTTTGAGAATATTTCATCATATTTTTCAGCTGTTGCAGATGTTGCTAATTTACCTGTTGCTTTATCAACTGACTTTGTTACTATTCCTTCTGGTTTATCAAATTTTTGTTTTACTTCTTTATTTTCGTGAATTCTCTTCATTACTGGGAACCAAATCGCCGCTGCTGGGTTTCTTCCCCAGAATGACGCTGTTTTTTTGTATCCATTATCTGCCCCATACCATACTGCTGCTGCATAGTAAGGAGTAAATCCACAGAACCATCTATCTACTGCACTTGATGTTGTTCCTGTTTTTCCAGCTACTGCCATTTTTCCCATTACGTTTCCAAACGAACTTGCTGTACCATCATCAATAACGTCTTCCATCATTGATGTTAGTATGTATGCATTTTCTTCTGACATAACTCTTTCTTGCTTTTGCTCTGGCTCTACTATAACATTTCCTGATTGATCCACTACTTTTGTATAAAATGTTGGTGTGTTGTAAACACCTTTATTTGCAATCATTGCATATGCTGCTGCCATTCTTAATGGTGTTATTGACTCTGTTCCTAAAGCTAATGATAATCCTGCTTTTTCGGTGTCAACATTGATATCCATTTTTTTCAA
>CAURYI010000044.1:0-7139 GCA_963529075.1 uncultured Eubacteriales bacterium | reverse complement strand
AATCCTCCACTGTCCCATCAGTCTTATGAACTTTGTATATAACAGATGGTGCAGTCGTAATTAAACTTAAATCAAACTCTCTATCCAATCTTTCTTCAATGATTTCAAGATGTAATAATCCTAAAAAACCACATCTAAAACCACTTCCAAGTGCTCTGGAAGTTTCAGGCTCATATTGAAGAGCCGCATCATTTAAAACTAATTTTTCAAGAGCAACTTTCAGATTTTCATAATCTCCTCCATCCATTGGATAAATACCACAATAAACCATTGGCTCTGCTTTTTTATAACCAGGCAATGCTTCTTTAGCTGGATTTTCCCTATGTGTAATAGTATCACCAACTCTTACATCCGATAAACTCTTAATACTAGCTGCAATATATCCAACTTCTCCAACACTAAGTTCATCCGTAGGTTGATATTTACCAGGTTCAAAATATCCAACTTCAGTAACATTAAAAACCTTACCAGTTGACATCAATTTAATTTCATCCCCAACTTTCACACTGCCTTCTTTAATTCTAACATATGCCAAAGCACCTTTGTAATCATTATAAATAGAATCAAAAATCAATGCTTTAAGTTCTGTATCTTTTTCACCACTTGGTGCAGGGATATCGGTTACAACTCTCTCCAAAACTTCATCAACATTAAGTCCAGTTTTAGCAGAGATACATGGAGCATCCTGAGCAAGAATACCTATAATATTTTCGATTTCATCCTTAATTTCCTGTGGTCTAGCAGATGGTAAATCAACTTTATTAATAACAGGAATTATCTCCAAATTATTCTCCAAAGCCAAATACACATTTGCTAAAGTTTGAGCTTCAACTCCCTGTGTAGCGTCAACTACTAATATCGCTCCATCACAAGCAGCCAAACTTCTTGAAACTTCATAATTAAAATCCACATGTCCAGGAGTGTCAATTAAATTAAATTCATATTCCACTCCATCCTTAGCAATATATTTCATTCTAACAGCTTGGGATTTAATTGTTATTCCTCTCTCTTTTTCAATATCCATGTTATCAAGTACTTGATCCTTCATTTCGCGCTTTGAAAGAGCACCTGTCATTTCAATCATCCTATCAGCTAGAGTTGACTTTCCATGATCAATATGCGCAATAATACTAAAATTACGTATAAATTTTTTATCTTTCATAAAATTCCCTTCAATTATTTATTATCTCTTACATTCTTAATAAATTTCTTTAGTGTTTGATTTACTAGATAATATACAGTACCTGGAACATCTATATCACCAGCTGGAACTCCTGTTAAAATTTCAATTCCCTCATCAATAGTAGAAATACCATAGATATGGAATTTACCTTCTTTAACAGCTTTTATAACATCATCATGTAAATTTAAATTTACAATATTTTGTTTAGGAATCATTACACCTTGACTTCCTGTAAGACCCCTTCTACGACAAATTTCAAAAAATCCTTCGATTTTTTCATTAACTCCACCAATTGCTTGAATTTCACCTTTCTGATTTATAGAACCAGTAACTGCAATTCCTTGCGCAATAGGTAGCTCAGATAGACTTGAAAGTAAAGCATAAAGTTCAGTACTAGAAGCACTATCCCCATCAATTCCATTATATAATTGTTCAAAACAAATTGTAGCAGATAATGACAATGGCTTATCTTTGGCAAACTTATTTCCTAAAAATCCAGTAAGAATCAACATTCCCTTTGAATGTGTAGGACCAGATAATTCAACTTCTCTTTCTACATTTACAATTCCAGCAACACCTGTATATGTGCTAGCTGTTATTCTAACAGGTTTTCCAAAAGAATAATCCCCAAGTGACATAACCGTTAAACCATTAATTTGACCAACTTTCGCACCATCAGTATCTATTAATAAAAATTTATCATTAATCATTTCAGAATATTTAGAATCGTATTTCTTTAATCTTCTATCCCTCTCAACCAATGCCTTATGGATATGCTCATCACTAATTACTTTACATTTTGCTATTTTTGCCCATGTAGCAGCTTCAACAATAATTTGAGTCATTTCGCCAAATCTTGTTGATAATTTATTCTGATTTTCAGCAAGCCTTGAAGAATATTCTGCAAGTTTTGCCATTGCAAATTTATCTAAAGGTAACAATTCTTCGGTCTCACAAAAATTATGAACAAATCCTGCTAAATCAAGCAAATTCTTTTCTTCCATTTTTGCACTATCTTCAAATTCAACCTTTATCTTAAATAATTTTCTAAATTCCTCATCAACTGCCAATAGTGTTTGATAAACATTTTCAGGCCCAATCAAAATAACTTTCAAATCAAGAGGAATTGGTTCTGGTTTCAATGATATTAATACCATTGAAGTCTTTTGATCAACAGAATTATCTATTCTAATTAATTTATTTCTTAAAATCTTTTTTAAATACTCATAACTTTGAGGATTTGATAACAAATCATTTGCTTGTAAAATAATATATCCACCATTTGCTTCTTGTAATAATCCAGGTCTAAGCATTGTGTAATCAGTTTTAAGCATACCTTTATAATTTTCATATTCCAATTTACCAAATAAATTTGTAAAAGTATAATTAGAATCCATTACAACTGGAGCTCCAACTGTTTTGCTATTATCCACAAACAAATTAACTCTATAATTGTCCCAAGGATTTACAGCAAAAACACCATCATCCTTTTCCTTATTTTTATCATCATCAATAAATTTAGATATATTTTTAAGAATATCTTTCTTTACTCCATCCAAAAAAATAGAAACTTTCTTATTTCTTTTTAAATTAGATTTAACATAATAAATATGTCCAGAAATAGTTAATAGAGCAATATTTGTTCTCCAATCATTAATTCTATTTTCCGCTTCAGCGTCAAGTGCTCTAATTTTACCAATAACTTCAATAATCTCCTGTTGCACTATTTCAGATTTATCTTCATATTCCTTCTTAATTTCAGCATCAAGTTTTTCAAACTCATCTTCTTTAATAACTTTACCATTAACTATTGGCATCATATAAATACCAGTTTCAGAGCTTTTTACTTGAAAACCATATTTAGCAGATTTTTTATTTAAATCATTTAAAAACTTTTCTTTTCTTTCTTCAAACTCCTTAGTTATAATACTTTTTTCTTTTTCAAGATCATCGCTTTTAAAAGTATTTCTAATATCATGCTTAATATCTTTAACAAACTTCTCCATAGAATCTTTAAACTTGATACCTTCGCCAGCTGTTAAACTTATTGCTACAGGTTCATTAGGATCATCAAAATTATAAACATATACCCAATCAGGAGGAACTTTCTTTGTTCTAGATATTTTATCAAGATACTCTTTTGTATATGTTGTTTTTCCAGATCCTGTTGGCCCTTCTAAATAGACATTATAACCTTTAGTATCCACATTTAATCCAAATTCTAAAGATGCAATACCCCTCTGCTGTCCAAGTCCTTTATAATTACTTTTTACATCAGCAGTTGTTGTAAATTTAAATATGCTTGGATCACAAGTATATTTTAATTTTCTATATGGTATTTCAAAATTATTTCTCATTTGTACCTCCCAATAATATTATAAAGACATTAAAATTGCGTTTTCTTCGCCATTATTATAATAATTTTTTCTTTTTCCGACTTCCACAAAGCCAAATTTCTTGTATATTTTAATTGCCACTTTATTATTTTCATTAACTTCTAAATTAAATTTACTAGCATCAACATTTCTTATCAAATAACTAAGTAAACTAGAAGCAATTCCCATATTACGTGCATCTTCCCTTGTAACAACATTCATAATTTCAACTTCATCAAGAACCACTCTATATGAAATATATCCAAATACTTCAGTATCAATTTTAGACACAAAATACTTAGAATCATCAGTATCACACTTAAAAGCTTTAATATCCCACGAACTTGAAAATTTATCATAATTATCTATAATAAACTCTTTATCAGTAATAGCCATTTCAGTAACTATTGTTTTCTCATCAACTTGAAATAAATTTCTTTCAGCCTGTGGCTTTCTTAAATATAGTGGAACAATTATTTCATCAACCACTCCATTTTTATATTTTTCATAAGCTGCAATCCCAATACTAGCAGCAGTTGGTATTGTATCTTTAACAAATTCAAAACTACAATCATTACCACTTATAGCTCTTTCACTAGATGCTTCAGCTTGAATTAATCTTCTAATAGAATCTTCATCTTCACATCCAACAATAAATACTTGTCTCTTAAAATCAATATAACTTACTGTCTCTGTAAGAATCATAATTTCAGCATTTTTCACCATATTTAATTTACCGTTATTAACCAAATATGTTGCAGCATAAACATTATCATTTTTAGCATTAATCATAGCTAAAATTTCACAATCATTATTTTCTTTTTCAATAACTACAGAATAAGCCAAAGCCTCCAATGAATCAATCCCGATCAAAGGTATATTCTTAGCATCAGAAAAAGCTTTAGCAGTCGCAATTCCTATTCTAATACCTGTAAAAGATCCAGGTCCTCTTGAACATCCAATTAAATCTATTTCATCCAAATCCATATTATTATCATTAAACATCTTTTCAATCATTGGCATCAAAGTTTGTGAATGTTCTTCTTCACTTAAAACATGCATTTCATCAAGTACACGCCCATCTTCTATAATAGCAATTGAAGCAATTTTAGATGATGTATCAATTGAAAGTACCTTCATTAAAACCTCTTTTCTAATTTACAAAATCATTAAAATCAATGTTTTTAAATTCATTTCCATGAACATTAATTTCAATAATTCTTCCATTATCGTCATCTTCCATTTTATTAAAAGCTAATTTTATATAATCATTTGGTAAAATATCTTCAATCATTTCACCCCATTCAAATATACAAATACCTTTTTCAAAATACTCTTCACCACCGATATTCTCAAACTCATATATATCATTCAATCTATATAAATCAAAATGATAGATATTTGCCATATCATTATGGTATTCATTAACAATAGTAAATGTTGGACTAGAAATTTCACTATCCAAATTAAAATATTTCAAAATTCCCTCAGTAAACTTAGTTTTACCACATCCAAGCTCACCTTTTAAAATCAAAATACTACCTTTTTTCAATATTTTAGCAAGATTAAAAGCAAATTTCTTTGTATCTTTTTCACTATATGTTTTAATAATTTGCATAAAATTCTCCTTTTATAACAATTAAATTATAATATATAACCCCTTATATTTCAACAAAATAAAATTATTTATCATGAAAAAAATCCCATATTATAAAATAATACAGGATTTTTTATATTTACCTAAGTTCTGCTCCAAACTTATTTTTTAATTGACCAATTACTTTATCTAGAACTTCGTTTATTTGTTCCGCTGTTAAAGTCTCTTTATCAGAACCTATTTCCAATTTAAAAGCAATACTCTTTTTATTATCATCAATACCTTTTCCAGTATAAACATCAAATACAGTGGAATCTTTCACTAATTTTCCACCAGATGTTTTAATAACTTTTTGAAGTTCTATAGCTTCAATATTTTTATCAACAACAACTGCAATATCCTTTTTAACTGTTAAAAATTTAGAATATTCCTTATATTGCATTTTTCCAACTTTCTTTTGAAGTAATTTATCTAAATTAATTTCCATAACATAAACTTCATCACCACAAATACTTGGATGAACTCTACCAACAAATCCAACAACATCATTATTAACTGAAATTACAGCAGACTTTCCAGGATGTAATTCACTAGCAATATTATCATTAACAATAAAACTATATCTACCTGCAAAACCTAAAAAATCAAGTACTTCCTCCGCAATTCCTTTTACAACATAAAAATCAACATTTAATTGCTTCAAACCTAAAATATAATTACCTGACATTAAGACACCAAGTTTACTTTCTTCAACGAAATCATCTTCTCCTCTCTTATAAAAGCTTTTTCCAATTTCAAATAAAGAAATATCTGAAGCATCATATGCTTTATTATAATTATAAACTTTAAGTAAAGATGTTATAATGCTCTTTCTTAAACTCTTTCTATCAATAACAATTGGAGTTAAAACTGAAATAGATTCATGATTTTTATCATTATCGAACATATTAGATTCTTCATCACTAACTAAACAATATGTTAGTGTTTCATTAAGTCCCAAATCAACTAATTTATTTCTAATTTGTCTCTGTGTTCTATCATAAGAACCTTTTTTCATAGGCATCATTTTTACTCTTGATTCAATATTATCAACACCGTAAATTCTTCCCACTTCTTCAATTAAATCTTCTTTGATTGAGATGTCAATTCTTCTTGTTGGAACACTAACTCTCAATAAATTATCCAAAACTTCAACTTCAAAACCTAATTTATTAAAAATTTCAACTATTTCATTTTTACTAATAGATGCACCCAATATATTATTAATATTCTCTACCATAATATCAATAACCTTATTGCTCTTATCAGTTTTATCATAAACAACCATTCCTGTATTAACATTTCCATTAGCAAATTCTTGAAGCAAATTACAAGCTCTATCCATTGCCATATAAGTTCTATTTGGATCAAGACCTTTTTCAAATCTATTAGATGCTTCGCTTCTTAAAATTTTATTAGATGTTTTTCTTACTTTAACATTGTCAAAAATAGCAGCTTCAATAATAATATTTTTTGTTTCCTCAGTAACTTCAGTGTCAATTCCACCCATAACACCTGCAAGACCAATTACTCTATCTCCATCAGATATTACAATATCATCACTTGATAAAACTCTTTCAATATTATCCAAAGTTATTAACTTTTCATTATTTTCCGCCATTCTAACTTCAAGAATATTTTTTAATTTATCAGCATCGTAAAAATGTAAAGGTTGTCCAAGTTCCATCATTACATAATTAGAAATATCCACAACATTATTAATAGGTCTAATTCCAGAAGCAATTAATCTTTCCTTAATTGCTTGATTACTCTCATGAATATTAACATTATTAATTCTTTTAACTAAAAATAATTTACAATTTTCAGTATTAATATTAACTTTAAAATCATCATTAATATCATTTCCAGATTCATCATAATTCATATTAGGTAGCTTAACTTCATTTCCATATACTGAAGCAACTTCATAAGCCATTCCCAATAC
>CAURYI010000043.1:0-7157 GCA_963529075.1 uncultured Eubacteriales bacterium | reverse complement strand
ATATGTACATACCACTACATCTAGGGTCTGAAGGTTCAAAAGAAATACATGGATTTCAAAAAGATAATGATGGAGAAAGCATTTCGATAAAAAATCCATTCTTCTGTGAACTTACAGGCCTATATTGGGCGTGGAAAAATTTAGACGCAAAATACATAGGATTAGTACATTATAGAAGACATTTAACAACAAAAAATCTAATATTAACAAAAAAAGAAGATAAAAAGTTTGAAAAATTGTTAACACATGATGAAGCAGACAAATTATTATCAGATGCCGATATAATTCTACCGAAAAAGAGAAAATATTATATTGAAAATATATATGATCATTACAAACACACACATTATATAGAAACATTGGATGAAACAGAAAAAATCATCCAAGAAAAATATCCAGAGTATCTAAATGAATTTGAAAAAATTCATAAAAGAACCTCAGCACATATGTTTAATATTTTTGTAATGAAAAAAGAAATATTGAACGATTACTGTACATGGCTTTTTGATATTTTATTTGAATTAGAAAAAAGAGTTGATGAAAAGAAATATGATAAATTCCATGCAAGATTTTATGGAAGAATTTCAGAAATATTATTGGATGTCTACATATACAAAAACAATTTAAAATTCAAAGAAATAAATGTTATTGATATGCAAAATATTAATTGGTTTAACAAGATAACCAGTTTCCTAAAAGCAAAATTCTTTAATAAAAAATACGCATCAAGTTTTTAAGGAGAAAAAATGAACGAATTAGTTTCTATAATAGTACCAATATACAATGTATCGGAATACCTTGAAAAATGTATCATGAGTTTAGTAAATCAAACTTATAAAAACATTGAAATTGTTCTAGTAAATGACGGATCAACAGATAATTCATTTGACATTTGTAAAAAATATGAAACAGAAGACAAAAGAGTTGTTCTTTTAAATAAAGCAAATGGTGGCTTGTCAGATGCAAGAAATTATGGGATAGAAAGAGCAACAGGACAATATATAACATGTGTTGATTCAGATGACTATGTTACAGATGATTACGTTGAATTCATGTATAATAATTTAAAAAAGGATGATGCAGATATATCAATATGTAAACACATCGTACTATTTGACAATAATACACAAATATCAACAGCAACACATAAAAAATACATATTAAACCCTAAAGATACACTAGAAATGTTACTTTATGATGAAGACATGGATGTCAGTGCAGTTGCAAAATTATATAAAAAAGAATTATTTGAAGGAATTAAGTACCCTAAAGGCCAATTATTTGAAGATGCAGCAACAACATATAAATTAATTGACGAAGCAAGTAAAATAACATTTGAATCAGAAGGAAAATATTTTTATATAATAAGACAAGATTCAATTACAAACAGAAGATTTGATGAAAGAAAAGCAGACTTAATAAAATCAACAAAACAAATGACTGAATATATTAGAAATAAATATCCAGAATTAAAGCAAGGATGTGATAGAAGGGATATGTATGCATATTTAAGCACATTAATGCAAATGACTAAAGAAAAGAATATTAAAAAATATTCAAAATTACAAAATGAAATCATGACTTATATTAAATCAAATAGAAGTAAAATCCTAAAAGACAAAAGAATCCCTAAGAGAGATAGAATGGCGCTATTCTCAACATTCTTAGGATATAGAGGATTTAAAGCTGCTTGGAATATATATCAAAATATTTTAAGAAAAAGAGAAAAAGTAAAAGAATAAATTTAATTAAGGAGTAACCAATGAATGATAAAATAGATTTTGTTATGATATGGGTTGATGGAAATGATCCAGAATGGAGAAAAGAAAAAGATAAGTACAGCAACAAAGTAGATAATAATACAGACAATAGGGAAGCAAGATTTAGAGATTGGGATAACTTACAATATTGGTTCAGAGGTGTTGAAAAATTTGCTCCATGGGTAAATAAGATTCATTTCGTAACATGCGGACACTTGCCAAAATGGTTAAATACAGAAAATCCAAAGTTGAATATTGTAAAGCATAAAGATTTCATACCTGAGAAATATTTACCAACATTTAACTCACATACAATTGAACTAAATTTACATAGAATTAAAGGATTGGCGGAAAATTTTGTATATTTCAATGATGATTTATTTATTGTAAAAAAGACAAAAGACACAGATTTTTTTAAAAACAATATTCCATGTGATACAGCAGCATTAAATGCAAATATATCTTATAGAGAAAACAAAAACCATTCTCAAGAAGCAATCATGGAAATAATAAATGATCATTTTGACAAAAATACAGTAATAAAAAAGAACTTTACAAAATGGTTCAATTTAAAATATGGAAAAGAATTGCTTAGAACAACGAATTTAATGTTATGGAATGCATTTCCAGGAATATTACATATGCACTTAGCAAACTCATTTAAAAAATCAACATTTGAAACAGTATGGGCAAAAGAACCAGAAGTGTTAGATGAAACATGTCTATGCAAATTTAGATATGCATTAAATGTAAATCAATGGATTATGAAAGATTGGCAACTTGTAACAGGGAATTTCTGTCCAAGAAGTGCTAACTTTGGAAGATCATACATTATAAATGACGATAAAAGAAACAATGAGCACATTTACAATATATTACGTAAGCAAAAATATAAAATGATGTGTATAAACGACGGAATCAAACCAGAAAACTTTGAAACTGAAAAACAGAACTTAATAAATGCATTTGAACAAATACTACCAGAAAAAAGTAGTTTTGAAAAATAAAATGTATAGAATGTTAGAGGGAATTTGAATTGCAAGAAACAGATAAAAATAAAAGATTAATATATTTAGATATCCTAAATATATTATCAATATTTGCAGTAGTAGCAATGCACATGAATGGAAGTGTGCATTCTTTGCCATTAAATAAATCATGGGCATTTAGCTTATTAGTTGATACATTATGCTATTTTGCAGTACCAATATTTGTAATGATAAGTGGCGCAACCTTAATGAATTATAGACAAAAATATGATACTAAAACATTTTTCAAAAAAAGATTGATAAAAGTATTAGTACCATTTTTGTTCTGGTCAATACTAATGCTAATTTGGAAAATCAAAACAAACAAGTTAAATTTAAATATCGAACCAATTAATTTAATTAATGCAATTCTAACAAACAAGGAAGAACCAATCTATTATTTCATGTTTGAAATAATAGGAGTATATTTAACAATACCATTAATCTCACAATTAGCAGATAAAAAATATCGCAAAACACTATGGTATGTCGTAATAACATATTTCATATTAAAAGGCATATTATCAAACATATCAACAATTATAGGAATATCATATAATCAAGCATTAAACATACAAATAGGTTCATATGTAATATATGCAATACTAGGATATTTATTATCAACTGAAGAAAATATTAAAAGTAAAACAAAAAGTATTATATACACACTAGCAATAATCGGACTAATATTTAGATTTTTATTAACTTATATAATAAGTATGAAAAATGGAAAAATATTTAATGAATTTTGGGGATATAGTGCATGGTATGCAATGTTACAATCAACTGCAGTATTTATATTCATAAAAGATTTAAAATTAAATAAGAAAATAGAGAATAATCAAAAATTATGCAATATAATTTCAACTATAGCAAGTTGTAGCTTTGGAATATATTTAATACATATATTTGTAAAACATTATTTTACAAGAATTACGAATATACTATCATCATCGATGATATATAAAACATTAGGAATCTTAATTGTTTATTTGCTTTCATTAATAATCATATACATAATGAAAAAGATAAAATTTCTAAAAAAAATAGTGCCATAATAAAAGAGGGAAAGATGAATAAAATCAAGGAATATATAAGAGATAATAAAACAAACATAATAATAACAGCAATCGTATTTACTGCGTTTTTTATAATAAACAATATTCAATTTATATTTAGTCATGGCGTAGCACCAGATGTATTATTCTTTGGTACAGAACATTATAAAGCAGGAAATTGGGAAATATCACTAGGCAGATTTGGTTTAGTGCTTATCGATAAATTAAAATTCGGCCTAGTAAATAAACAGATAATTATGTCATACTGCATGTTATATCTAGGAATATCAACTATATTAATACAAAACTTGTTTAATATAAAGAGAAAAATATCTGTAATACTATTATCAATAGTTTTAGCAGTATTCCCAACATTTACAGAAACATACTTTTTCCTATATTGTGCAGATTCATATTGTTTAGCATTCTTATTATCAGTAATCGCAGTAATTGGAATAAAAAAATATATAGAAATAAACAAAATTAAATATGCATCTATAGCAATTATATCAACAGTAATGACTTGCTCACTATATCAAGCATATTTAGGATTGATATTTGGCCTTTACGCAATATATATTATTACAAACCCAAAAGATATTAATATAAAAGTAATATTAAAGACTATTCTAATATTATGTGTTTCAGTAATTATATACTATGCATTAGTAAAGTGTATATTAGCCATAAATGGCATCAATTTAGCCACATATAAAGGCGCAAATTCACTAGGAATAGAAACAATCAAACAAATACCTAAATCAGTAATACATACATACTACGATATAGCAAACTTTTTGTTTGGAAATAAGGTTATTTATAACAATATTTATTATAGAAGAATAATAAACTCAGTAATGGTATTATCAATAATATTATTAATTAGAAAAAGTAAAGAACACACAATAAAATCCATAATAACTAGAAGTATATTCATTGGAATTTTACCAATATGCATTGCAATAATGGACATCATTGCTCCGACAACAACTATTAACTTAGTAACAGGCCCTGGATTAATTACAATATACATATTAATAATTAGCTTATTGGACAAATATAAATTTTCTTCAAAAATACAGAAAATTTTAAAAATACTAATTGTAACTATGATAGTTATAACAATGCACACATTCATTATTCAAAATAATTATACATATAGAGTAAGAGAACATACATATCAAAATTTCTATACAATACAAAATAATATATATACTAGAGGAACTAGTTTAAAAGGTTATAAAAAAGAAATGAAATGGTTGTTTTCGGATACAATCCCATTTTATTCAGAATATAGAAAATTTGGAAATGGATTTATTTCAAATGACAATGAAACATATATAGGAATAAGAAGATCATCAAACATGCAAATAATGAATTTTTACAAAAATTATATGGGCATAAATATCTCAATTTGTTCAACAGATGAATATGATAAAATTGTAAATACCAAAGAATTCAAAGAAATGCAATCATATCCAAATGATAATTCAATAAGAATAATAAATAATTGTGTTGTAGTAAAGATAAAATAGTAGGAGAAAAAAATGTACGATTATCTAGTAGTAGGAAGCGGATTATTTGGTGCAATATTTGCACATGAAGCAACTAAGAGAGGAAAAAAAGTTTTAGTAATAGACAAAAGAAATCATATTGCTGGAAATATATATACAGAAAATAAAGACGAAATAAACATTCATAAATATGGAGCACATATATTTCACACTAGTAATAAAGAAGTATGGCAGTATATAAATAAATTTGCAGAATTTAATAGATATACAAACTCACCAGTAGCAAGATATAAAAACGAATTATATAATTTACCATTTAATATGAATACATTCCATCAATTATGGGGATCAGAAGTCATTACACCATCAGATGCGAAACGAAAGATTGATGAAGAAAAAGCAGAAGCGGTATGTAGCTTACAAGGGAAAGAGCCATCAAACCTTGAAGAACAAGCAATGTGCTTAATTGGCAAAACAATATATGAAAAATTAATAAAAGGATATACAGAAAAACAATGGGGTAGAAGTTGCAAAGACTTGCCAGCATTTATAATAAACAGATTACCAGTAAGATTAACATATGATAATAATTATTTTAATGATACATATCAAGGAATTCCGATAGGTGGATATACTAAAATAATTGAAAAAATGTTAGAGAATATTGAAGTAAGATTAAATTATAATTACTTTGACCATAAAGAAGAATTGGATAAAATATCTAAAAAAATTGTGTTTACAGGACAAATAGATCAATATTATGATTATAAATTCGGAAAATTAGAGTATAGAAGTTTAAAATTTGAAACACAGCGTTTAGAAGAACAAAATCATCAAGGAAACGCAGTAGTAAATTATACTGAATATGAAGTACCATACACCAGAATTATTGAACACAAGCATTTTGAATATGCAAAAAATTTAGGAACAAAACCAATAGAAGAAACTAGCAATATAACATATATAACAAAAGAATATCCATCAGATTGGACCGAAGGTATGGAACCATATTATCCAATAAACAACGAGCAAAACAATATGCTATACCAAAAGTATTTAGAATTGGCATCAACAGATGAAAAAGTAATATTCGGTGGAAGACTAGGAATGTATAAATATTTAGATATGGACAAAATAATTGAAGTCGCCCTAAAATGTGTTTCAAAAAATATTGAATAAAGAATAACATCAGGAAATATTATACAATCAGAATTTGAGAGGAGATAAATATTGAAAAAAATAAATTTTAATATCATATATTATTTTTGTTTAGGAATATTCATATTAAGTGGTCTGTTTAGAACAATGCAACAGATATTTGATCCACTTGAAATATTAGCTTATGCTCTACTAATTATAAAAATAATAAAAGATAATGTAGAAGAATGTAGAAAAATAAAAAGCATTAAAGACATAAATAAGAAAAAAATATTAATTAATATTGGAATATTAGCACTATTTGGAGTAGCTTTTGCATTTTCAAGAGACGTAACATTAGTTAAATTTATATTATTAATATATGCATTTAAAGGATTAGAATTTGAAAAATGCGTTAAATTAGATTTATATGTTAGAACAATTGGAGTAATAGCAGTATTATTACTTTGTAAAATAGGAGTAATTGAAGATATTTTAGTAACAAGAGGAGATATTGTCAGACATAGTTTAGGGTTCTATCATCCAAACGTATTTGGAGACAACATATCTTTAATATTCTTTGATTACATATATTTGAGCCTATATAACCAAAGTATCACATGGAAAAAAATCGCAATTTACAGCATTATAGGTATAGGT
>CAURYI010000042.1:0-7301 GCA_963529075.1 uncultured Eubacteriales bacterium | reverse complement strand
GCTAAGAATGAGCCAACTATCATCAATAAAAATCTAATTGTTTGAAATGGCATAAATATTAATAATAGCGCAAACAATAATTCAATTATTCCAGCTGCTAATAGCACTCCCCATTTATTTACTTTCTTTGTTGCAATATTTAATGACAATTGAATCTTAAATACTGAATTAACAATTAAATAAATTCCCACAAAAGCTGCTATTGATACTATAGTTCCAGTTGGATTAAATACTAATACAAACCCTAAAATTAATGAAAGTATTGATTGTGCAAGCTCAAAATTCAATAAATTAGTTTCATTTCTTGTTAAGAAGTATGATAAGCAATGTGATACAGCTGCTGCAATTAAAACATATCCCAAAGTAACAACTAAATTAGATGCAACATTAATTGGTGCAACTATTAAACTAGCAGCAATAACAAATATTACCACAGATAAAATTAATGAAATTAAACTTGATTTTTTAAAATAATTTTCCATAAAAAATTTCCTCCTTTGTTTCATACCTGTATAATACCATAACAAAATATAAAAGTTAAGTACTTTGTTTATTATATTTTAAATATTCAAAAATAAAAGGATCTATATAACCATCCATAACTTTTTGAACATCACCAATTTCGTAGTTTGTTCTATGATCTTTAACCAATGTATATGGACAAAATACATATGAACGAATTTGGCTTCCCCATGCAATATCCATCTGAACACCCTTTAAATCATTAATAGTCTCCCTATGCTCCTGTTCCTTAATATGAATCAACTTAGAAACCAGCATTTTCATCGCATAATCCTTATTTTGAAATTGGCTTCTCTGGGTTTGACAAGCAACCACTATACCTGTTGGAATATGAGTCAATCTAACTGCAGATGAAGTTTTATTAACATGTTGACCACCTGCTCCAGAAGCCCTATAAACATCCATTTTAATATCATCCGGTCTAATCTCAACATCATTAATTGATTTAATTTCAGGTAAAATTTCAACAGATGCAAAAGATGTATGCCTTCTACCACCTGAATCAAAAGGAGAAATTCTTACAAGTCTATGAACTCCATGTTCAGATTTTAAATATCCATATGCATATTCACCCGAAACCAAAAAAGTAACAGATTTAATTCCAGCTTCCTCACCCACTAAATAATCCAATTCCTCAAGCTTAAATCCATGTTTGTCAGCCCACCTAGAATACATCCTATAAAGCATATCAGCCCAATCCATCGCCTCAGTGCCACCTGCCCCCGGATGAATTGTAATAATAGCATTGGAATTATCATATTTATCCGAAAAAAGAACTTGAATTTCTAAATTCTCCAATTTCTCAGTATTTTCAGAAATACTTTTTACAATTTCTTTTTCCAATTCTTCATCAGATTCCATTTTAAGCATTTCCAATATTTCAGAATTATTTAAAATAGAATCTTTAACATCATTATATTTAGAAATCCTACTTTTTAAACTACTAATTTCAGCTAAAACAACTGATGACTCCTCAGTATTATTCCAAAAATCATTATCTTCAGTCTTTTTTTCTAATCCATTCAATCTATCAGTAATCTCATCAATTTTAATTGTATTTCCAATTTCATTCACTCTATTAACTAAATCCTGATTTAATCGAATACTCTCATCTATATCCAACATACTATTTTCCTAAATTTTTCTCCATATAATTAATATATCCCTGATCAATATTAGACCAAATATCAATATTTTCATCCAAAATATCCATATCAAGCTTGTTACCAGAAATATTCTCATAATGCATAACAATTGGATTTTTAAATCTTGCAGGACATCTTCCAATAATTCTAGAAATATCATGATATTTATTACCATATCCACCAAAACCAAAATCAATTACCGCTTTAAATTTATTATTATCATCCACCAACACATTACTTGCATTAAAATCACCATGAACTAAACAATCATGATCCAATGCCTTAAAATTATGAACTTTCCAAAACTCCATATCCTCTTTTGAAAGATGTGTATTAAGAAGTTCATCTACAAAACCTTGCAAATCAGTTGAAATATCATGAACATTAAAAATTTCATTATTTTTCTCTAGTTTATGCAATTGAAACATAAACTTTGAAATATCCTTTGAAACATCATCAAGTTCTTCATTAGTCAACTCATTCATAACATCAGTCAAAGGCTTTCCAGGTATTTCTTTATGAAAAGAATAAAATCTACCATTACCATCATCCATTAACTTTAAATCAACTGTATCAAAATCAGTTCTACCATGAATATATTGAGCAAATTGGCAATCTTTCACAATGGTTCTAGTCCAAAATTCATCCCTTGGAAATCTAAAATAATATTCACCTTTATTCCCATAAACTTTATAAACAATATTAGTCCATCCAGTAGAAATAGGCTTCATAGATTTCAATTCATCATTAACAATTTCCAATGATTTTTTAATAATACTTTCAAAATCCTCATTTACAGCAAAAAACTTCATTTATCAATAATCCTTTCTATAAGATTCATTAATTTATTTCTAGAATCATTATTAAAATCATTATACACGATATAATCATATTTTTCCTGTAATTTTTCATCATTTATAAAATTATTATATTGTTCATAAACTTCTTTGATTCTCTCATCTTCTTTATCTTTAGACAAATTTCTCTGCTTAATATTTTTAATAGCATCTTCAATATTAGTAGGCAATATATAAATTGAAATCATATCAGGCTTAATTTTCTTCCAACCATCAATATGTGTATAATGCATTTCAAAAACATAGTAATCATCAGAAAATACTTCTGACTTCAAATAAGCATATCTACCACCAAACTCCGAAAAATCAATTGCAATATTACCTTTTACATTTTCATTATCAAGTTCATTTTCAGTCATAAAATAACCATTAACACCATTAATTTCACCAACTCTCATAGGTCTAGTTCTAATAGTATGAATCTTTTTAATCTTAAAATTATTCTCAATTTCTTGAGAATAAAAACTTTTTCCAACTCCTGTCACGCCCGCTAAAGCAATTAGCATTAATATTCCTCCATTAATTTTTTAATCTATCAGCTATTTTAGGAACATTTCTATCAAGTTTATCAACTATCAACGAAATCCATCTAATAACAGATGCCTGTGCAATAGCAAATAGTACACAAAGTCCAGTACTTTGAATTGAAACTTTTGTAATATCAAATAATGTATGAAGATATTTAACAGAAATAAATACCCCAACTATACTAACTAGAATAACCATACTTCTATATAAATTAAGTGGTCTAATTATTCTATATAAAATTATATATCCACCAACCAACATTAAATAAGTACAAGCAGTACTAATATCATTAGCAGGTAAATCAAATAATTTAGCAAATTTCATTAATCCAATAATTGCAATAAATGTTGTAATTGCAGAAGGTAAAGCCCTCAATATCGTTGTTCTAATAAATTTCTTTTTCTGCTTTTTTTCATTAGCTTCAAGAGCCAATAAGAAGGCAGGTAAACCAATATTAAATGCAGATACAAGTGACACTTGCGAAGGCGATAATGGATATACGAAGAAACTAACTATTGAGAATAATGCTAATATTATTGAAAATATATTCTTATATAAAAACAATGTAGCAGATCTTGTAATATTATTAATATTTCTTCTACCCTCTGAGACAATATTTTTCATATGTGCAAAATCAGAATCCATCAAAACAACTTTTGAAGCTTCCCTCGCAGCATCACTCCCAGTGCCCATCGCAATAGAGCAATCCGCTTCTTTCATTGCTAAAATATCATTAACACCATCACCAGTCATGGCAACCTTTAAATTAAGTGATTTTAAACTTTTAATAATTTGCTTCTTTTGTTCAGGCTTAACCCTTCCAAATACCGTATATTTCTTAACAACTTCATCAATTTCAGAATCCAAAGTAATAGTGTTCATATCAATATATTTTTCAGCATTTTTAATTCCAGCTGCAATAGCAACTTTAGAAACTGTAATAGGATTATCTCCCGAAATTACTTTAACTTCAACGCCCTGTTCTTCAAAATATGAAAAAATTTCTTTAGCATTTTTTCTAATTTTATTAACTAAAATAGTAAATAATAATGGAACATTTACTCCATCAACTTCTCTACAAAATACTAATACTCTCTTTCCATCATTCATGTATACATTTATAATTTCTTCATTATTTTTATAAACATCTACATCGAGTAAAACATCAGGAGCTCCAAATTTATAAACACCTTCGCTTGTTTTCATCATTGAATACTTTGTTTTCGAATCAAAATTTTTCATTAAAGTGTATTCAAAAATATCATCGGATTCATATTTTTCCTTTAATACCTTCATCGTAATATTTGTATCAGTAATTGTATTTACATATTTAGAAAAAACTTTCTCAATATCATTAAATTCAACTTCATTTATTCCATTAGCAAGTACAATATCATCAATTGTCATTTTACTTTCAGTAATTGTACCTGTCTTATCAACACATAAAACATCAACTCTAGCTAAAGTCTCAACACTTCTCATATCATGAAGTAAAACTTGCTTTTTTGCCAATCTCATTGCACTAAGAGCCAATGCAACAGTTGTAAGTAAGTACATTCCTTCTGGAATCATTCCTATAATAGCACCTACTGCAGCGACAATTGATTCAGTATAAGATAAATGTTTAATAAAATAAGATTGTGAAAACAATAAAGCACCAATTGGAATAATTATAATTCCAAAAAACTTAACTATTCTATTAATTGATAATACCATTTCAGATTGTTGCTCTTTTATTTCCTTAGCTTGAAGCATTAACTTTGCAGAATATGAATCAGCACCAACTCTAATTAATTTAATATATGCTTCACCAGAAATAATAAAACTTCCAGATTTCAATTCATCATCAACACTCTTCTCAATTTCATCCGCTTCACCTGTAAGTAAAGACTCATTAACAAGAACATTACCATCAATTATAATTCCATCAGCAGGAATTTGCTTACCAGATGAAACTTTAACTAAATCACCAAGTACTAATTCATCCATAATGACTTTAACTTCTTTACCATCTCTTAATACATAGTATTCAGTTTTATCCAACAATGATAATTTATCTAAAACTATTTTAGATCTGATTTGTTGAAATATACCAATTAAGATATTTGCAATTACAACTGGTAAAAAAGTCAAATTTCTATATGCACCAGCAAATATTAATAAAATAGATATAAAAGCAAATATAAAGTTAAAATATGTGAAAATATTTTTAACAAAAATACTTAGATAAGTTTGATTACTCTGTCTTTTTACATAGTTAGTTTTAATTTGTTTAATTAATTCTTTTACTTCATCACTTGTTAGCCCATTATATTTCATAAAATTCTCCCCATTAATAAACTAAAGTGTTCGCAGGTTTATCAATTTTTTTATAATTAATTATTTTAAGTATAGGTTCATCAATTATTTGTCCAGGACTCATTTCATACTTATGTGATGAAATCACTGCTTCAACTTCATACCAATTATTTTCGACAAGATCAAAATTAGCATCCTTATTAAACATAAATCCAGTTAAAGACATATCTACTGCACAGCAATACATATAGTATTTTCCAATCGCTAATTCGCCATCCTTCATACTTTCACTCTTAAATACCTGGCCCTGAACTCTTATTTTTCTGCCAACATAATTATTAATATTTTCATACATATCATTAAGTGTAGAAATATAATTTTCATCATTAATAATTAATTCTTCCTTTTTTGCATTTTCAATTTCCTGTTTTTTAACATCAACCACATTTGACTTAGTAACTACTTTAGTTGTTCTACCATCCCTATTATTTTTAATAAAATTTAAATATTCTTGACTTAAATTTCCATTGTAAGCCACAATACCCAACACTAAAAATACAAAACATATTAAATTTAAAAATTTCTTTCTTGTACTACCATGTTCTTCTGTAAAAACCTCTCTTATAAAAAAAACAATCAATAATCCCAAAGAAATATAAGTATATACAACCATTCTAGCATTAATAAAGTTTCCTATATTACCAGTAGCAATTATCATACCCATTATTGCAATAAGAAACAATAATATACAATAATTATATTTTTTATCACTCATCATTAGCCTCCCAACACCTTATAACCAATTATCAATGAAACTACAAAAGTAACTAAAGATAATATAATTACAAATTTAGTAACAAAAGACTTTTTACACTTTTCAGCTAAATATAAAGTATTTTTGATATCAATCATTGGTCCAAATATTAAAAATGCCAATATTGAAGATTTACTAATTTCATAAATAAATGTTTTAGCTATAAAAGAATCCGCTGTTGAACACAAACTAACAATATATGCAAAAGCCATCATAATAATCATTTGCAAGATTGAATTGTTTGCTCCAAGTGTAATATTAAATTTAGCCATTAAGATTTGAATAACAGCAGTAATCAAACTTCCAAGTACCATATATTTAATAATATCTAAAAAATCAGCTTTTGTATGATCAATTACATTAAGCATTCTTCTAGCAAAAGTCTTTTTTGTTTCTCTATGATGTTCATCATGACAACCAAATTCATGTTCTTCACTATGGCAATGACATTCATGTTTACCATGATTTTTTAATTCATCATCATTATGACAAGCACAACTATGAACTTCTTTTTTATGAGATTCATGATAATGATCATGACCACAATGACTGCATCCATCTTCAATTACTGCATTACCATAAAAGATATCCTCATCCTTCTTATACATAATGCTCATAATAATTCCAACTACAATTGAAACTATTACACCACCAATCAATCTCCAAATAATAATTTCTGGCATCGTTGATTTAAAAGCATATACAACACTTAAAATAGCAACTGGATTAATTATAGGAGATGCCAACATAAATGAAATACAAACATTTAAAGGTACCTTCTTTTTCTTTAATCTAAGTGCAATTGGTATTACCGCACAATCACATGCCGGTATAAAAAATCCCAAGATTACCCCAACTATAGAACCAAGCACTGGATTTTTAGGTATAACCTTTTTAAAAAAATCATCACTAATATATTCCTGTATAAAAGCAGATATTAATGACCCCAATAATAAAAATGGCAAAGCTTCTAATATTATTGAGATAAATAATACTGAAATATCTTTAAACATAAAACCTCCTAAAGTTTATTGAAAATCATTTCCAATATATATAACTTACAAACAAATGTCAATATTATATTAATCTCTTCACTTTATTAAAACATAAAATTCACAAGATTTTCACTTTGTAATA
>CAURYI010000041.1:0-7523 GCA_963529075.1 uncultured Eubacteriales bacterium | reverse complement strand
ATATTCTTTATGTGATCCTACAATGATTTTTATATCTTTCAAGACTATATCGCTCCCTCTTCTCCAAAAACCTTATGAAATGTTTTTATTAAAATTTTAAAATCTCTTATATTTCCTTGTCTATTTGAATACTCTTCGTCTAATTTTAATCTATCTTCAAATGTTAAGTTTGATCTTCCTGACACTTGCCACAATCCAGTTAATCCTGGTTTTGATTTTATTATATATTTGTAGTATTCTCCCATTTCTTCTTTCTCTGAAAGTAAGTATGGGCGTGGTCCAACAAGACTCATTTTTCCAATTAATACTGATAAGAATTGTGGCCATTCATCAATTGAAGTTTTTCTTAAAAACTTTCCCGTGTTTGTTATTCTAGGATCATTCTTTAATTTCTTATTTATCTTATATTCTTTTGCTTCTTTAGGGTTTTCTTTTAAATATTTTTCTAATATTTGATCAGCATCTTTTTGCATGCTTCTAAATTTAATTATTTTAAATTTTTTGCCATTTTTTCCAATTCTATATTGTGTATAGAATAAATTTCCGAAATCTTTATTAATTATATTCATAATAGCTACTATAATTGTTATAGGAATCAACAGTATACTGCCAACAATTCCTGCTATTATATCGATTATTCTCTTTATCATTCTGCTAACTACATTTTTGATTTTTCTCTTTTCTATCTGTTCTACGAATTCTCGATTTTGTTCTCTATAATTAATTAATTGTTCATCTGTCATGTTGTTTATTTCTTTAAGTATCTCTACTCCATTTTTTCTTTTCATAGCTATCGTCCCCAAAAATTATAATCATTTGTTTTCTTCTTGTTCCTTTAGAAATTCTTCTACTTCTGGTAATTTCAATGCTTCTTTAGTCAAATACTCTTTTGCTTTTTTGGATGCTTTTAATGCACATAGTGCAACATCTTTATCACTTCTTAATCTATAACTTACATATTTTATTATTAACCATTTTGTTGCAATGGCTTTTAGTACAAATTCTTTATCATCCCTTAAGTTTTCACTTGCGTAATATAAAATCTGTCCATCTTTTTCAGCACATTTCATCATTAACTCTTTATCTTCTTTTAACTTTTCTGACGCATATGCTAGTACCCATGTTGCATCATTTTCAATTGCTTGTAACATGTAGTCCCTATCATCTATATGTTGTTCTACTTCATCTATCTGATAATCTTTTTTGTTTTCTTCTGACATTGTTACTCCTAATTAATTCTTATATTCGTAATCCTGTTGGTATGGAAACATCATATGTATTGCTTTATATGTTATCATTGCTTTTTCCTGTACTGGATTTCTACTGTGTTGTTCCAATAATTCTTGCATATAGCAATCTTCACTTACTTTATATATCATATACTTATTTTTTAAATATGTAAAACATATTTTGTATCCATTGTTTAAATCTTGGTCAAATTTTTCAAAAGTGTAATCTTTCATTGTTCTCCTTATTATTTGATCATTTCTTCAAAATCATTTTCTGATATTATTTTGATTCCTAGGTCTCTAGCTTTTGTTAGCTTTGAGCCTGCATCTTCTCCTGCTAATAAATAGCTTGTCTTTTTTGATACTGATGATGAAGTTTTTCCTCCTAATCTTTCGATTATTGCACTTGCTTCATCTCTTGAATATTTTTCTAGTGAGCCTGTTAATACAAAAGTTTGGCCTTCAAATCTGTCGTCTGAAGTTCCTTCCTCAATGTATGACATATTTACACCATTTGCTTTTAATTTATTGATTAAATCAATTGTTTGTTCTTCACTAAAAAATTCTACTATGCTTGCTGCTATTATTGTTCCTATATTGTCTTTTGATGATAGTTCTTCGACATCTACTTTCATTAATTCGTCAATATTTTTATAGCGTTTTGCTAGTGTTTTTGCTAATTTACGTCCTACATGTCTAATTCCAAAACCTGTAATCAAATTACTCAAATCTTTTGTTTTGCTTTCATTTATTGCTTCAATTAGATTACTTGCAAATTTTCCACCATTCTTTTTCAATGATGAAACATCTTCTAATTTTAATTCATATATGTCTGCTATATTCTGTATTAACGATTTTTCTAGTAATTGTTCTACTATTTTTATTCCTAAACCATTAATATCCATGGCTTCTTTTGATGCAAAATGTGCTATTGTTTTTAAAGCTTTTGCTGGACATTCGATTCCTGTACAATATGTTGCAGATTCGCCTTCTTCTCTAATTGCAGGTGCTCCACATACTGGACATGTTGTTGGCATTTGAAAATCTTGTTCATTTCCTGTTCTTTTGTCTGTATTCACTCCAATTACTTCTGGTATTACGTCACCCTGCTTTTGGATTATTACAGTATCTCCTATTTTCAAGCCTTTTTCTTTTATAAAATCTTCATTGTGTAATGTTGTTTTTGATATTGTTGATCCTGCAACTCTTACTGGCTCCAATATTGCTACTGGTGTAATTACTCCTGTACGACCTATTTCACATACTATATCTTTTAAGATTGTTTCTTTTTGCTCCGGTGGATATTTGTATGCAATTGCCCATCTTGGTGTTTTAAATGTATTTCCCATTTTTTCTCTTAGTGCTAAGTCATCTACTTTGACTACTGCTCCATCAATTCCAAATGTTAATTGATCACGATTTTCGCCAATTTCTTTAATTGCATCTATAGCTTCTTCAATTGTTTTGCAACTTTTTCTGAATGGTACTACATTAAATCCTAATTCTGCTAAATATTCTAATTCTTCAGAATGGGAAGTAAATTTAATTCCATCTATTTTTTGTACATTGAATATATAAATATTTAATGGTCTTTTGGCTGTTATCTTTGGATCCAATTGTCTTAATGACCCGGCAGCTGCATTTCTTGCGTTTGCAAATAGTGGTTCTTCTAAAATTTCACGTTCTTCATTCATTTTTTCAAAGTCATCTGTTGAAATGAATACTTCACCACGTACCGTTATATCTATTTCTTTTTTTAATTTTTGAGGAATTGTTTTTATTGTTTTAACATTTGCTGTTACGTCTTCTCCAATTTGTCCATTTCCTCTTGTTGCACCTTCTACTAAAATACCTCTTTCATATTTTAATGCACATGATAAGCCGTCTATTTTTGTTTCTACACAATAATTTGTTTGGCCATTTTCTTTTACTCTTTTATCAAAATCATATAGACTTTCAAAATCAAATATATCTTGAAGACTTAATAATGGAACTTCATGTACAACTTGCTTTAAATCTTTTCTTGCTGTTCCTCCTACTTTATGCAAAGGCGAATCTGGTAATATTAACTCTGGATTTTCAGCTTCCAATACTTTTAATCTATTATTTAACATATCATATTCATAATCCGATATTTCTGGTTTATCTAAATTATAGTATAGGTTTGAGTAGTAATTTAATTTGTCTACGAGTTCTTTTATTTCTTGTTTTGCTTGCTCATGTTTGTCCATTTTGTACCTCTTTTTATTTGTCTTTGAATAAATCTTTTCCGTTTTTTAAATATGTATATCCTGAGAATATGGTTGCAATTACTGATATTAACATCATTATTGATCCTAGTATGTTTAATATCATTAATGGCATTGGCAAATTTGTTGCTGTTGTAAATGCAAAGAATTTGTTTGAATCTATTAACATTAGCATTATTGCAATCATTTGCGTTACTGTTTTTATCTTACCCCAAATGTTTGCTGCTACTACGTTTCCACCTTCTTTTGCTTCTACTAATCTATAACCCGATACTAGGAATTCTCTAAATATTGTTATAATTGGAATCCAAGCTGGTAATGTTCCTCTTTCAGTTAATAATAACATTGTTGTTACTACTAATATTTTATCTGCGATTGGGTCTAAGAATTTACCAAATGTAGTAATTTGATTGTTTTTTCTTGCTAAATATCCATCATAGTGATCCGTAATTGATGCTATTATGAATATAATTTCTATTATTAAAAATTTTAATGATATTCCAAAAACTTCTCCTGGAATATTTAAAAAACTTACAATTAATATTACAAATACTAGCAAGATTCTCATTACTGTTAGTTTATTTGGTAAATTCATTTTATTAGCTTCCCTTCTTTTATCTTATTTAGTTGTTGAAACTGTTTTTTCTTCTGATACTTTATTTTGTTTTTGCTTTTTTGATGTGGTTTCTAATTGATCTATGGCTTTTGTTAATTTATCCATATCTTCTCCATATAGTTTCCAATCATTATTTTTAGTTGATTCTTTTAATTTTTTTAGTGCTTTTATTACTTCATCTATATTATCTTGTAAATTTTCTGTGTTTGATATGTTGATATCTACGGCTTTTTTAGATAATAAATTTTTAATAGCTGAATTTATGTTTTCACCAATTCCTACTTTGTTTCCTGATGCTACAACAACTCTCTTTAATTGTGGCTTTTGAGTTGTTTCGTTTATTAATTGTTGATAAATTGGTTTTACATATAAAATGGTGTTTTCTACTGGAATCATTATGATATCTGATGAAATTTTTGTTCCACTTACATTTAAACTCGCTATTTCTTGTGATATTGTTTCATCCTGGTTTATCTGTGTTTCCAATGAAATCGGTCCTAATACATTGCTATCTGCATTGAATTTTTTTAATTGTAATTTCATTTCTCCGTTTTCTATTGTTCCAACCATGTATGCAATAATATTTTGTTTTCCGTAAACTGTGAATGGCATTACTAATCCAATATTATTCTTTCCTTGACTATCTTTTACCATTGTGTAATATGAATCAATATCTGTTGAATTCTTGAACGATTCACCTCTTCTTACCACATTCCAAACATCATTTCCTCTAAATAATACACCTGCTGTTGTATTATGATATATTTCCATTATTTTTGTTTGAATATTAAACAATTTCTTTGGATATACGAAGTGTGAACTTATATCTGGTGGTATTTGAACATCTTTATTTTCAAATAATCCTGGGTATGCATTATTATATGACATTATTATTGGGTCTGTTCTGTCTGTTATATAGAATTTTGTTGTTCCGTCAAATGCATTAATTATTACTTTTACCGAATTTCTTATGTAATTAATTTCAGTGTTATTAAAGTTTGTTTTTTGTGAAAAAGGATATGAGTTTGATGTTGTGTATCCATCTAGTACCCAATATTGTTTTCCTTGATTGTCTATTACCATGTATGGATTTTCATCATAAATGATTCCTGGTAACATTGTTTTTGCTCTATTTATGACATTTCTATTTATTAAATATCTACTTGATTTTGTAATTGATCCTGAGAATGCTAATTTCATATCTCCTTGATTTATTGCAAGTATTAATCTATCAAATATATTTAAACTTAATCCTGAATTTCCTGTGTAATGATAGTTTACTGAGTTTCCATTTTCATCAATATAATCTGCCTCTTGTTTTGTACTATTTAATACTACTGCACTATTTGTTTCTATTCCATAGTAAATTCTCGGTTCTGTTATTGGAATTGTTGATTTTGATAAATCCCCAAATTCTTTTTGAACTGTTTTTAAATATCCGTCTTCGTCTGTTTGGCCAGCTGTTGTTGCCATTATTCCATATCCATGTGTATATTGATATGTTTTATTAGAATATGTTGAATTTGCTGTTGATATTTCACGTGGTGTTATATATAGCAATGTTGCTGCGTTACTTACATTGTACATTTCTATTTGTGTTTTTCTAAATGTATAATATCCTTTTGCTGTTTGTGAATATTTTATAGTCTTTAATACTAAATCATCATTTACTAAACTAATATTATTCAAAATCTCTTTATTTGATGATACTTCTTTTTCTGTAATTGTTCCAGAATAGTTTAGTTCAGAATTTATTAATTTCATATTATATGCTGAATTTGTTTGTTCAATATTTTTACTAATATACCATTCATTTTTTTCTAATGAATTATTTCCCACTAAAATTGCTGATAATAGAACCATTAGCCCTGCTAATACTATTAAATATACTGGTACTACTAAAATGTATCCAATCGCTCTACGTACACTACCTTCTTTAATTGATGAATATATTCTAAATATTGAGAATGTTGCTACTAATGCAAATATGATATAACCAACTTTCTTTACTGTTGCATCCATATATCCTGCCCCGTTTAAAGAGTAAATTGTTCCATCACTTTTTTCAATATTAAAGAATTTTTCGTTTCCTATATTTCCAGCCATTGTAACTAATAGAATTAAACCTAATAGAATTGCTACTAGTCTGATTCTAAATTTCAATGCTTTTAAAACTTCTTCTTTATCAAATGAATTTCTTGATATTCCATTTAAATCAGTGTTCACAACTATTATTGAATATATTGCAGCATAAACTAATGTTGCTATTAATAGTATTGATAAATATGTTAAAACAAATGTTGCTAATGGTTTGATAATTACAAACCATGATATATCTAAATTATATATTGGATCTGTTTGTCCAAACCACGCTAATCCAATTGTTTGTGTTATCATGTTTTTGCTTAATAATGTTACTACTGCTGATCCTATTAATGCAATTATAAATGCAATTGATTTATTTGCAAATCTTGGCATTATTTTTTCTTCTTTTTTGTATATATTTACTAGTACTCTTTTTATTAATTTGTTTGTTCTTAAAAATGTAAAATATATTAAAAAGAAATTAACAAAGAATATTGCTCCTGTTATTAATGTTTTTCTTTTATATACTTGTAGATATTGCTCTCCTAGGTCTTTTGCTGTTAAGAATGAGCCTCTTATTAAAACCAATCCAACGATTGATGCGATTAATAATAAGAACAATACTAACTTTTTTCTTGCCTTTTTTTCTTTTTTATATTTTATAGCTGCTTCATATGTTGCCATATCTTCTTTTGATATTTCTTGATTTCTTAGATTATTTTCTTCTGATGTGTTTGGAATTATATTTTCTCTTTCTTCCATGTTATTTATAACCTTCCTTTTTTTATTCTATAATTGCATTTACAAAATCTCTTGCATTAAATTCTTCCATGTCATCTATCTTTTCGCCTATTCCTATGAATTTAATTGCTATGTTTTCATCTTTTGCTAATTTTATGATTACTCCACCTTTTGAGGTTCCGTCTAATTTAGTAATTATAACTCCGGTTACTCCTGTTGCTTCTTTAAAAGCTTTTAATTGTGAGATTGCATTTTGTCCTGTTGATCCATCAAGTACTAGTAAAGTTTCTTTTGATGAGTTTGGCAATTCTCTATCAATTACTTTATTCATTTTTTCTAATTCATCCATTAATGATTTTTTAGATTGTAGTCTTCCTGCTGTATCACATATTACAACATCATAGTTTTCTTCTTTAGCTTTTTTACATCCATTAAATATTACTGATGATGGATCTGCGTTTTCTTCTCCTTTTATAATATCTACATTGGCTCTTTTTGCCCATTCTTCAAGTTGTTCAACTGCTTCTGATCTATATGTTTCTGCTGCTTCAACTAATACTTTCTTTCCTTGTCGTCTTAGTCTATTTGCAATTTTTCCAATTG
>CAURYI010000040.1:0-7588 GCA_963529075.1 uncultured Eubacteriales bacterium | reverse complement strand
TACAAAAATCGCATTCTTATTCAGAGAAGTTGGAAAAATTGAGAAAGAACATGACGCAAGATATAAAAAATTATTAGAAAATATCGAAGAAGGAATTGTATTCTCAAGAGATGACGATAGAATTTGGAAATGTAGAAATTGCGGACATATCGTAATTGGAAAATATGCTCCAGAAGTATGCCCAGTATGTGCACACCCAAAATCATTCTTTGAAATTAAAGCAGAAAACTATTAATAATATATAGTAGAAATCGCTTCGAGTATATTCTGCTCGAAGCGTTTTTACATACATAAGAAGGAGAAAACATGTTTCGTTTTTATATAGCATTAATATTATCAAAATTGGCCTATGCAGTAATTAGATTATTAGGAAGAAATGCATCACAATTTCCAGGAAGATTAGCGATAAATATCTGCCCAGACTTTTTAGGAAAAATAGCAAAGCCTAAAAAAATAATCTGCGTAACAGGTACAAATGGAAAGACAACAACAAACAACTTAATCATTGATTCATTAACAGGATTAGGTTATAAAGTATTGGATAACAACTATGGATCAAACATAGATGCAGGAATAGCAAGCAGTTTAGTTAAAGGAACAAAAATATCAAATAAAGCAAAGTTTGATATCGCAGTATTTGAAGTAGATGAAAGATCATCAATCAAAATATATCCATATATTAAACCAACATACGTATTATGTACAAACCTATTCAGGGACTCAATAAAAAGAAATGCTCATCCAGAATTTATATCAAGCATAATAAATAAAGGTCTACCAGAGGACACAATTCTAATATTAAACGCAGATGACCCAATAAGTTCAAGACTAGGAACTAAATCAAACACAAGAATATTTTTTGGAATAGATAAACAACCATTTGATTTAGATACACCATTAAACATCATCAATGATCAAAGAATATGTCCAAAATGTGGAACAAAACTAGAATATAACTATGTAAGATATCATCACATAGGAAATTGTTATTGTCCAAACTGTGATTTTAAATCACCAACAGCAGATATATCAATAAAAACAATAGATTTCAAAAATCAAAAAATCATTGTAAAAGTTGATAACGATGAGGAAGAATTTAAATTATTCTCAAGCCAAATATTCAATATTTACAATGAAATTGCAGTAATCACAGCATTATATACATTAGGAATATCAACAAAAGATATTCAATCACAAATAAATAACCTACATATTGTAGAATCAAGATATAATGAAGTGGAGAAAAATGGCATTAAGATAATAGGAAATCTATGTAAAGGGCAAAATCCAGTAGCATTATCATGTATATTCGACTTTTTAAATAGGGATAAAACCAACAAACAAATCATTCTATTATTGGACGATAAATATGATGCAAAAGATTCATCAGAAAACTCAACATGGATGTATGATGCAGACTTTGAATTTTTAAATGCAAAACATATAACCAAAATAGTAATAGGAGGAAAGAGATCAGAAGATTTCTATCTAAGGTTGTTATTAGCAGGTGTACCAAAAGAAAAATTAGTATATGATTTTGACGTAAATCAAGTAGGACAGCATATAGACATAGCAGATGCTAATGAAATATATATTTTATATGATATCTATAATGGCGATTTACAAAGAAATGCAAGAGATGTAATTTTACAAAAAATAGAGGGAGGTAATGCAAATGACTAAAATCGAAGTATTATACCCAGAAACATGTAATCTATTTGGAGATATGTTCAATATAAAATTATTAGAACAATCAATAAAAGATGTAGAAATAATTAATACAAACTTTACAGATGAACCAGCATTTGTAACACAAAATGTTGACATGATATATCTAGCACCAATGACAGAACGAACACAAGAAGAAGTAATAAAAAAGCTAGAACCATATAAAGCCAGACTAGAAGAATTAATAAATAAAAACACCGTAATGTTATTCACAGGAAATGCTTTTGAAATATTAGGAAAATATATTGAAAATGAAGACGGAAGCAAAGTTCAAGGATTAGGCATAATGGATTTGTATTCAAAAAGAGACATGATGCATAGATATAGCAAGATGTATTTAGGTGAAATGGAAATCGAAAAAGGCAGAAAAATAAAAATTCTAGGATTTAAAGCACAATTCAGTATGGCTTATGGAGATAATCACGAATATTATGCATTTAATACAATTAGAGGTGACGGAATAAATAAAGAAAGTAAATTCGAAGGAATCAGATTAAACAATTGCTTTGGAACATATATTCTAGGGCCAATACTAGTAAATAATCCATTTTTTGCAAAATACATATTAAGATTATTAAACGTTAAAGATACAATAGCGTTTGAAGATATTGCAATAGAAAATTACCAAAGAAGATTAGAGGAATTTGAAAATCCAGCAACAAAATATGAATAAAGGAGATTGCAAGTGGAAAAAAATATATTTTTAGAATTAGAAAAAAGAGGAATTATTGAACAATTCATCGACAGAGAAAATTTAATAAAACACTTAGATGAAGGAAATGTACCATTCTACATTGGAATAGATCCAACAGCAGATAGTTTGCACATTGGGCACTATGTAGGATTAATGGTTGCTTCATATTTGCAAAGAGCTGGACACTCTCCACTAATTTTAATAGGTGGTGGAACAGCAGCAATCGGAGATCCATCAGGAAAAACTGATTTAAGAAGAATGATGACACGTGAAGAAATGGACGAAAATGTTGAGAAAATAAAGAAACAAGTATCAAGATTCGTCAATTTCGAAGGTGAAAACGCAGCCAGAATCGTAAACAATGCAGATTGGTTATTAAATCTAAATTACATTGATTTTATGAGAGAGATAGGCTCAAAATTCTCAGTAAATAGAATGTTATCAGCAGAATGTTACAAAACAAGATTGGAAACAGGTTTAACATTCTTTGAAATGGGATACATGTTATTACAATCATATGATTTTTTACATTTATACAATCAATTTGGATGTAAACTAGAAATAGGTGGAAATGATCAATGGTCAAACATTATTGGAGGAGCAGAATTAATCAGAAAACTAGGACATGATGATGCCTTCGCATTCACATTTAAACTTCTAACAACAAAAGAAGGAAAGAAAATGGGAAAAACAGAAAAAGGTGCATTATGGTTAGACAAAGAAAAAACGTCACCATACGAATTTTACCAATACTGGAGAAATGTAGCTGATCAAGATGTAGAAAACGTTTTAAAAATGTTAACATATCTACCACTTGATGAAATCAAAAAATTGACTGCAGTCGAAGGACAAGAATTAAACAAAGCTAAGAAAATTGCAGCATATGAAATAACAAAATTAATTCATGGCGAAGAAGAAGCTAAAAAAGCAGAAGAAGCTTCAGAAGCTTTATTTGGAAATGGAGCAAACAATGCAAACATGCCAACTATAGAAATAGAAGCAGAAACAAGTATCTTAGACGCCATAATTCTAGCAGGATTTGCTCAATCAAAAGGACAAGCTAAAACATTAATAGCTCAAGGTGGAATAACATTAAATGACAATAAAGTAGAAGATTTACAATTAAAAATAACATCAAACATGCTATCAGAGGAATTAATTCTTAAAAAAGGTAAAAAAGGATTCTGCAAACTAATAAGCAAATAATACATAAAAACAAGCAAAATCGACATTATTCGAGATTTGCTTGCTTTTTAATATCAAAAAGTGTGAAACAAAACAAACGAAATTGATTAAAAATGTTTCACATTTATTAAGGAATAATAATGGTAGAATTAGAAGAACAAAATTACAATGAAAATCAAAAGAAATTCAAAGAAATAAAACAAAAATTAGAAGATGAAATTAATAAAAATATAGAAATAATCCATGTCGGCTCAACATCAATACCATCAATAAAATATAGCAAAAACATCATAGACATTTTAATTGGAGCCAAAGATAAAAAAGAATTTGCAGAAATAGCAAAAATTTTAGAAAGCATAAATTATATTCCAAGTGACAAAAGCAAGACAGAAGAATATCAATTTTTTGCGTCAACAAACGAGGAAACTAAAAGCAGCGACATACACATTCATCTAGTACTAAAAGATACAAATAAATATAAAGAATTTATACTATTAAAACAATATCTTTTAGAAAATAAAAAAGAAGCAATAGCATATTCAAATTTTAAACAAAAATTAATAGCAGAAAAAATCAATGATAGAAAAGAATACAAAAGATTAAAAAGCGAGTATGTAGATAAAATTATAGAAAAAATAAAACAATTAGATTATTAATATTAACTCTCACAGTATTTGAAAAATATATAAAAAATTGTATAATAAACAAAGAAATTTTTTAAAAGAATAAATATAGGGGATAAAATGAAAGAAATATTATTTGCGACAGGAAATGAATCAAAAGTTAACAGATTTAAAGAAAAATTATTAGAAAGAGGAATATTATTGAAATCATTAAAAGATATTAATATTAATCTTGAAGTAGAAGAAAATGGCAAAACAGCCATTGAAAATGCTGAAGTTAAAGCAAAGACCTATTATGATGCTACAAAAATAACAACTATGGCAATGGATGACGCGATGTATATAGATGATATTCCAGAAGATAAACAACCAGGCGTATTTGTTAGAAGAGTTAATGGAAAAAGATTAAATGATGAGGAAATGATTGAGTATTATACTAATTTAGTTAAAACCTATGGAAAAGGTGGAAAGCTAAATACAAAGTGGATATCTGGAATGGCTATAATAAAAGATGGCAAAATGTCAACTTACACAGACACGACAAGTGAATATTATTTAGTAGATACACCAGCTCAAGATATGATAGAAGGATACCCACTAAGCTCAATATTAGTTAATAAAAAAGTTAATAAATATGATATTTATCTTTCAGAAGAAGATAAAAAAATAGCTCAAGCAGACGATGCTGGTTTTATAGATTTTATTGAAAAAACAATAAAATAAAAGGTAATAGACCATATTAACATATGATAATAAAAAAGTTAGAGAGGATAAGTACTTATAAACTTATCCTCTCTATTTAACTATAAGCATTAAAAATTAGTAATTATTTAACATTATCCAAATAATATTTTAAAATAGTATAATCCCTTCTATTAATCATTTTTGTAGCAAATATATTACTATATTCAGAAGGTTTCAAGTTTTTATAACAATCATTGATTTTATTTAAAGCTTCATGTGGTTCGAACCAACACAAAGTTGAACCTTCAGCAATCTCATTATCGGTCAAATTTAGTACATGAGTATCATGTAAAACCTTAGCACTAAAAATAAAAGAAGTTTGAACAAAGTTGTTTTTAGTATGACATTCTTCAACAAAACCAATTTCAGATATATCAGTTATTTCACATCCGGACTCTTCTAAAACTTCTCGTTTTAATGCGTCAATTAATGTTTCACCATCATCAACACCACCACCAATAAGCTTGAATTCATTCTTTTTCTGTTTATTAAGCAAAGCAATCTGTCCATAGTCATTCGTTAAAATTACACGAACTGCATTTCTTGTATCAGGATTATTCATAGGATATATTTTTTCACCAACATCTTCATCAGTAATCTTAAAAAGTAGATTCATAAAGACCTCCTAAAAGTTAATTAATAAAATTATAACATAAATTATAAGGAGATTAAAATGATATACATAGTTAGACATGGTCAAACAAATTGGAATTTAGAAAAACGAAATCAAGGCAGAAAAGATATTGAATTAAATGAAAAAGGAATACTGCAAGCAAAAGAAACAGCAGAAAAATTAAAAGGTAAAAAGTTTGATATTGTATATTCAAGCCCATTAAAAAGAGCAATGCAAACAGCAAAAATCATAACAAACCAAGAAATTATTGAAGATAGCAGAATAATTGAAAGAAGCAATGGAGAGATTGAAGGAAAATTAAAATCAGAATATCAAAGTTTAGTTGATTTTACAGATCCAAATGAAACAAGATATAACATTGAACCATTAAATGATTTTAGAAAAAGAATAGAAAATTTTTTTAAAGAAATAGTAAACAAATATCCTAAAAAAGATATCTTGGTTGTTACACATGCAGGTGTAAGCATTTATGTAAAATGCTATTTTGAAGGAGAACCAATTGACGGCAATTACACCAAATATAAATTAAAAAATTGTGAAATTTTAAAATATGAAAACTAAAAAAGTGTACTAATTGTACACTTTATATTTTTGATATTTTAATACCTAAAACACCGTATTCCTCTTGCTTTTCAGGAATATAAAATTCTTCAAGAGCATTAAGTAATTCAGCCTTAGTCATAGAACTATCTGCCAAAATTTCAATAGGAAAATCTTCAAACAAATCTTCGAAAGAGCGATATCTAAGCAAACCAATAACTTTTACCTTTAAAGAATCAATTTGTTCAGGTTCTCTCTTAAATTCAATAATATCATTAATATTAATTTGTTGCCTTTTTTCATCAAAGAGTCTAAGCTCAATTCGTTTTGTTCCATCTTTTATAAAATCAAAAAACTTCGGTTGTAATTTTAATATATGAGTCATAAAGCACCTCCAAACAAATTATAACATAAAATAATTGTATATTAAACAAAATTGATATACAATAGCAATAAATAGTATTATAAAGCGAAAATCTAGTAAAATATGAAGGAGTATGTTATGAAAGAATTTGAAATTGAACTATCAAACGGAATAAAAATTCCAGCCAAATTAGAATATGGAGAATTAATATATGGCGTAACAGCGATAGCAATTGGCAAAAATAATAATTATATTAACATATCAACACTTACAGCTAAACATCCAATAACAGGAGACAATCTTCAAATAATAATACTAGAGGACAATAATTTACAAAATACGGCAACACTATTAGTTCCAGCGCACATACCAGAACATTTTGAATTAGCAAAGAAATATAATTTACAATATAAGCAAGTAGTAGCACCATATTTTAGAGGAACTGGAGAGCAAACGCTAAGGCCTGATATAGAAACAAAATTTAGAAGAAGTGTAATTGCAGTAATAAAAAATGAAAAAGATAATACATATTTATGTGTAGATTCACCAAATAGAATATGTAAGTCATTTGTATTAGGAGGAATAGAAGAAGGAGAAACGCCTGAAGAAGCAGCAATACGAGAAATAAGAGAAGAAACAGGATACAAAGATGTAACCATTACAAGAAAAAGTATTTTCATACTACATAATCATTTTTATGCAGATTATAAAGGAGTAAATAGATATTCCCACCTATATATAGTATTTGGAAAAATAAATTCAGATACAAAGGAAGAAATGTCCGAAGAAGAAAAGAAAAAGCAATTACCAAAATGGATAAAAAGAGAAGATTTAGCAGCGTTCCTAAACATTAAAATCAATATATTTGTAAATGATTATTTAATGGATGGAGATATAGCTTACATCGGAGATGGAATAATGATGAACTCAGAAGAAATGAACGGAAAATTAAGGTCAGAATTAAAAGAGCAATAAAATGAAAATTAAAAAAGCATGCTTAGAAGATATTGAAAATAATTTATTAAACTTATATCAAGAATTAGAAGAATATCACTATAATAATAGACCTGAGATTT
>CAURYI010000039.1:0-8037 GCA_963529075.1 uncultured Eubacteriales bacterium | reverse complement strand
ATATTAATGTTATTGAATAAAGGAGAATTATAATGGGAAGAGGATTTCAAAATGGAATGGGTGGATTCGGTGGAATTAACATGAATCAATTGATGAAACAAGCTAAGAAAATGCAAGAAGAAATGGAAAAAACACAAGAAGATTTATCTTCTAAAGTTTTTGAAAGTACTGCTGGGGGCGGTGCAATTAGTGTTAAGACTAACGGTAAAAAACAAATTTTAGAAATAAAATTGGAAAAGGATGTAGTTGATCCAGATGATGTTGAAATGTTGGAAGATTTAATTATGACTTGTATTAATGATGTAATGTCAAAAGTTGATTCTGCTAGCAATGCTGAGTTTGGAAAATATAATATTCCTGGATTGGGGTTATAATTTAGGAGGTAATAATGGCGGTTTATTCACCATCTATTCAAAAGCTTATAGATAGTTTTGAAAAATTACCTAGTATTGGACATAAAACAGCTGTAAGACTTGCTTTTTATATGTTAAATGTAAGTAATAAAGAGGCGGAAGAATTTTCTCAAGCGATTTTAAATGCTAAAAAGAATCTTAAATTTTGTTCAGTTTGTTATAATATTTCAGATATTGATCCTTGTGAAATTTGTTCGAACAATATGAGGGATAAAACGAAGATATGTGTTGTTGAAGATGTTAAAGATATTATAGCAATTGAGAAAATTAATGAGTATAATGGTTTATATCATGTATTACATGGTTCTATTTCTCCTATGGAGGGAATTGGACCGGATGATATAAAAATAAAGGAATTGCTTAGTAGATTGTTAGAGGGGAATGTGAAAGAAGTAATTTTGGCTACAAACCCTAAAGTTGAAGGTGAAGCTACAGCAATGTATATTTCTAAATTGATCAAGCCTATGGGAGTTAAAGTTACTAGATTAGCTCATGGAATTCCTGTTGGTGGAGATTTGGAATATACTGATGAATTTACTTTAGGTAGAGCTTTTGAAGGAAGAGTAGAATTATAAAAAGAGTGAATTAATTTTCACTCTTTTCTTTGTTTATAAGTATTTCACATATGTTTTTGGTACTATTTATATGTGAGTATTTTTTTTGATTTTCTTTTATTTCTTCGATTAATTTAGTGTTGTTGAAGATTGTTTGAAAGTATTCTGAAGTTGGTTTGCTTTCTTTTACCCAAATTCCCATTTTGTTATCTTCAATATATTGTGCATTTTCTTTTTCTTGTCCAGGTATTGGATTTATAAGGATAATTGGTACGTTTGTAGATATACATTCGGTTATTGTTAATCCGCCTGGTTTAGTTATTACAAAGGATGTAATAGGCAATAATTCGGGCAACTTTGTGGTAAAATCAATTAGTTTTATTTCTGATTTGTGAAATGTGTTGTTAATTGTTTTTTCAAAGTCATTGTATAGTTTTTGATTTTTACCTGAAATTATTATTATTTGATGTGATTCATTAGTAGCTTGTAATAGAGAAATTAGGATTGCTTGAATGTTTGATGATGACGAAAGACCTAGACTTCCTCCTCCAAAAAATATGATATTCTTTTTGTTTTTTGCAATATTTAATGATTTATATATGTTTTCTTTATCGTAGTTTTTATAAAAATTTGGAGAAATTGGTATTCCTGATACATATATTTTGTTTGGATAAATTCCTTCACTTATTAAACTGGTTTTCATTTCGATATTTGAAACGAAAAAATAGTCAGTATAATCTTTACCTATTAACCATTGTTTGTGTGATGCAAAATCTGTCATTACTGTGGCTAATTTGCAATTAGTTTTTTTATGCGATTTTAGAAAAGATGTAATCTGTCCACCTAGGGGGTGGCATGAAATTACTAAATCTGGTTCAAAATCTTCAAATAAATTAAAAATTTTTTTTGCCATGAATCTATTTGAAAATTGTGTTATGTCTAAAATGGTATCATTTTTTAATAATTTATATACTTGTCCCCATAAAATAGGTGTTTTGAGTATGATGTTTTTATATGCTGATTTACTTATTTTGTTAATAGATTTGTTAATATACTCTACACAGTCTATTTTTAAGGTTTTAGCATCTGGGTAATATTCTTTAATATATTGTTCAATAGCTGTTGCAGCTGATAAATGGCCACTTCCATATGATGCGTAAAATAATAAAATATTCATGATTATATTCCTTTGTTTTTGATGTTTTTTTTATATCATATTTTTGAAATTTTATCAAATTTATTATGAAGCTTTTTGTTGCAAAATGTTGTTTTTTGACATATAATTACTTCAAAAAAGACTTTTTAAAAAGGAATAATTTATGAAGATTTGTGATCTATTAAAAAATGTTGATATTGAATTGATTTGTGGTGATGAAACTGCTGAATTAGTAACTTTTGAAAGAGATTCGAGAAAAGTTAAAAATGGCGATTGTTATGTAGCAATTGTGGGAGATAATTTTGATGGTAATAATTTTATTTTATCAGCAATAGAAAATGGTGCGAAATCAATTATTTGTAGTAGAGAGTTAAATGACATTGAAATGCATTCTGCGATAAAGAATGAAATTAATGTTTTAAAGGTTGAAAATACTATTGAGGCAATTCAAAAGATTGCTAAATATAGAAGAAGTTTGCTTAATATTCCAATAGTCGCAATAACTGGTAGTGTTGGTAAAACTAGTACTAAAGATACAATTGCTGGTGTTTTGTCTTCTAAATACAGAGTTCTTAAAACAGAGGGTAATTTAAATAATGAAATTGGAGTTCCTTTTACAATTTTACGTTACAGAGATCAGGATGTTATAGTTGTAGAGATGGGTATGAATGGTTTTAATCAGATTAGAATTTTAACAGATATTGCAAAACCAACATTAGTTGTGGTGACTAATATAGGAACTGCACATATTGGAATTTTAGGGTCTAGAGAAAATATTTTAAAAGCTAAAATGGAAATTTTAGAAGGTCTACAAGGAAACACTGTAATTGTGAATAATGATAATGATTTGTTAAATAAGTGGGCATTGTTAAATTTGAATAATTACAATGTTGTTACATATGGAATTAAGGAAAAGAGTGTGTATAATGCTGAAAATATTGATTCTCATGAAGATTATAGTGAATTTGACGTTAATAATTATAGATTTGAAATAAATATTCCAGGTGAACATTTTGTTTTAAATGCTTTATGCGCATATTCTGTAGGTAAATTTTTTAATTTGACTGATGATGAAATTAAGGATGGTTTGTTAAGTTTGAAATTAACAGAAAAGAGAATGCAAAAAATTAATGCTTCTTGTGGTGCTATTATTATAAATGATGCATATAATGCTAATTATGATTCTATGAAGGCTGCTTTAAAATATTTAAGAAATGTTGTAGAACGCCGAAGAATAGCTATCCTTGGAGACATGTTAGAACTTGGCGTTTTTTCGGAAAAGATTCATAGAGATGTAGGTAGTGAAGTTTATGATATTGATTTATTGATAACTGTTGGAAAAGAGTCTAAAAATATTGCTAAAAATGCTAGGATTAGTGAAGAAAAAATTTTTTCTTTTGATAATAATGATGATGCAATTGAAAAAATTGCAAATATTATTAATGGAAATGATTTAATTTTAGTTAAGGCTTCAAATGGAATGAAGTTTGGTAATATCGTTGAAAAAATTAAGTGTTTTTAGGAGTTTTATATATGTTTAATGAATCTACTGAAAATTTAATTCATCTCATTAAATGTGATATGAAAAAAAGTTTATCTGAAAAACGATTTTCACATTGTGTTAGGGTTATGGAGAAGGCTTGTGAATTGGCTAATATATATAATGTTGACATGAATGAGGCTGCGTTGGCCGGATTGACTCATGATATTGCTAAGGAAATTCCTTATTTGGAAGCAATGGAGATTATTAAGAAGAATAGTATTGAAGTTGATGAAATTGAATTAGCAAATCCTGGATTGCTACATGGTCCGTTGGGAGCTTTTTTGGTTAAAGAAAAATATGGTCTATGCAGTAAAATTCAAAATGCGATTAAACTGCATACAAGAACATCAAAAGATATGACTATGATTGATAAAATAGTTTTTGTTGCTGATAAAATAGAAGATGGTAGAAAAAATAATAATTATAATATACAAGTAGAAAGAGAATTAGCGAAAATTGATATAGATGCTACGGTAGTTATGATTATTGATAATAATATTATTCATTTATTGGAGAAAAGTAGATTGGTTCATCCTAATGCAATTATAACTACTAATTTTTTAAAAATGAATTTATACAAATGATGATATGATAAGTTACAAAAGATGATATTTTGAAAAATTTTGTGGGGTTAAAATGGCATTCAAAGATTATTATAAGATACTGGGATTTAATTCTAATAAAGTGAGTATTGCTGAAATTAAAATTGCTTATAGAGAACAGGCAAAAAAATATCATCCTGATATTAATAAAGGAAATGAAGAATACGAAAGTATTTTTAAAGATATAAATGAAGCTTATAAGGTGCTGGCGAATGAGAAAACAAGAAGAAATTATGATTTTTCGTGGAATAGATATTTTACGAATAATTTAAGGACTGAAAAGAAAACAGTTAAAGAAATGTTATTAAAAATGTTTTTTGGTATTGAGTATACTGAAGTTAAAAAGAAAGAATCTAAGGTTAATATAGTAAATGGGGATGATATCAATATCCCTCTTGAAATTGGAATAAAAAAAGCATTTTTAGGAGGAAAAAAGTCAATAAAATCCAATGATGAAATTATTAATTTTGATATTCCTGCTAAGATTAAAAATGGTGAAAAAATTAGAATTGTGGGTAAAGGTGCTCCTGGGAAAAATGGTGGCAAACCTGGTGATTTAGTGATTACAGTTAATATTAAAAATTCTGATATGATGCAGCTTGTCGGAAATGATATATATACTACACTTAATTTATATGCATATGATGCTGCAATTGGAACTGTTGTAGATTATAGATTATTTAATGAATTGATAAATGTTGAAATTCCAGAATGTACTTCAAGTGTTAAAAAAATTGTTATAAAAAATAAAGGATATTTTATTGATAAAAATAACAGGGGCAATCTAATAATTATTGTTAATGTTATTTTTCCAAAAGAGCTATCTGAAGAGGATAAAAAGTTATATTTAGCTTTAAAAGAAAATAATACATATAAAAATGATTAGTTGACATATTTTTTGCAAAATGCTATAATAAATTTGTTAACTAAGGATAAATGAAAAGGAGAGAGTATGAGTACTGAATTAACCGGAAAATATTTTAGTATTATTGATCCAATTGGTATTAAAACAGTTATTTATAGAATAAATGAAACTGCTAAAGATTTACAAAAAGAGTATCCTAAGCATACTGTTGAAAGATTGGTATCTAGTGAAGAATTAGTGAAAAATGGCACGAAAAAAACATTTTTTATTGATTTTCCAGAAAAGTCTGGAGAAGATTTGGTTATTTTATCCTTTACTAATAACAAAGTGGTTGTTAATAGAGGTTTATTAAAAGACAATGAAGTTAGAGTTTCACATAATCCTATTCCAGTACAATATGATTCAATTTATTCTGAAAAAGAAATGGTGGTTAAAAATTTTAAATATACACCTGATTTAAAGAGACCAATAATGATAATTGATCCTGTGACTACAAAAGAAGTGGAGCCAGTTATTTATTACGATGATGATACTAATGAATATAAAGGAAAATGTAAGATAAAGCCAAACAAAGCTTATTTTACTTTTGAAATTAAATAATGCAGGAGGATGCTATGCAAAGTAGTGCAAAAATTAGTTGTATGACAACAAGTTTTGATGATAAGAATTTAGAATTACGTGTTTTTCCTAATGGATTTATGTCTGGGGAAAGTAAAACAATAATTGAAGGAATTAAAGTACAAGAAAATACTATGGTTATTGCTAAAGCTTTTGATTTTGAAAAAAATAATTTACCAAGTAATGTTGTGAAAGAAATTGAAAAGAATCAAAAGAATAGACTATCTGTTAATGGTATAATAATGAGATTGGAAGAATCTAAGAGATTTGCTAGAAATGCAAAAGAATTATCTAATATTCAAAGAAGAATAGATGATTTGATAGCAAATAATGATAGTATAGAAAAATAATCGTTAGTTTAATTAAACTAAAGAAGAGGAAAGTATGAAATTTAATTCTGATAAGATTAAAAAAATTATTATATTAATATTTATATTATGGATTTTGACAGAAATTTTTCTTATTTCACCTATTACGGTTTCAATGGGTGAAGATGCAGTTAAAAGTGTTGGAGACACTAAAACTGTATTAGAGAGATTGTTTGTCAATATTTCGTCTTTAGGAACAATTACAAAACTTGGAAAATATTTTATTACTGGAAAGTTTATGCTTTTTTCTGTAATTAACACTGTGTTTTGGTTAATAATATTGAGCATTGCTGTTTTTAAAGCGAAAGATAATGAATATCAAGATATTGAACATGGTTCTGCTGATTGGGCGAAAAATGGTGAACAGTATAAAATTTTAAGTAAAAAAGATGGAATTATATTGGCTAAAGAAAATTTTTTACCGCTTAATAAAAGAGGTAATATAAATGTACTAGTAGTTGGTGGTTCTGGTTCTGGTAAATCTGCTTCATATGTCAAACCTAATGTTAAGAATTGTTTAGGTTCATATATTTTTACGGATCCTAAAGGTGAACTTTATGATGATACTGCAGGATATTTGAAGGAACGTGGATATGAAATTAAATTATTAAATTTAGTTAATCCAGAGAGTAGTGATTGTTATAATCCTTTATCACATGTTAGATCTGAAATTGATGTTGATATTATAGCTAATACAATTATTAAGGGTCAAAAAGATGGTGCTGGAAGTAGTAGTAGTGATCCATATTGGGATAATACTGCAGAAAGTTTATTAAAGGCGTTAATTTTTTACTTATTGTCTTGTAGACCACCGGAAGAGCAGAATTTGGCAAGCTGTGCGGAAATGGTTAGAGCTGCAAGTAGTGATGGAAATAGCAGTACTTTGCATGAAATAATGAATAAATTACCGGACAATAGTCCGGCTAGAAGAAATTTTAATAACGTTGCAATGGCTTCAGATAAGACATTTAGTACTATTCTAAGTTCTTTGCAATCTAAATTAGGAAAATTTGATTCTAAAGTTATTGCAGATGTAACTTCAAGTGATACAATTGATTTTGATGAAATTGCAACTAAGAAAATTGCTTTATATGTTGTTGCATCTGATACTCATTCAGCATATGACTTTTTGCTTACGATATTTTTCTCACAATTAATTCAACAACTATATGATTATGCGGATAAACATGGTGGAAGATTAACTGTACCAGCATTCTTTATGCTTGATGAATTTGTAAATATTGGCCAAATACCTGATTTTGATAAGAAGATTTCAACTTCAAGATCGAGGGCTATATCATTTAGTGTTGTTGTTCAAAATTTAGAGCAATTGAAGGCTGTTTATGAAAAAACGAATGAAACAATTATTGGTAATTGTGATACTTTGTTGTTTTTAGGTTCACCATCATATTCAACATTGGAGTATTTTTCTAAACAACTTGGTGAAAAGACAATCACACATTATAATGTTACGCATAATAGAAAGGCTTATACTGGTCAAACAACTGGATTTTCTGATTCTGATCAAATTATGGGGAGAGCTTTGATGACCCCTGATGAATTGAGAAGAATGGAAGGAGATAAATGTATTATCCTTGAAAGAGGTGTTAAACCAATTAAAGCTGATAAGTATTATTATTATGAAGATAAAACTTATTTACAACAATTGAAATCAGCTGCAATTGATCATAATGCTTATGAGTGTGCTGAAAGAGGGAATTATAGAATCTTTAATCCTAATAATCCATATGTGGATAAGCAAACAGAAATGAATAATACAAAAATTGAAGAGTTAATGAATGATTTGTTTGTTGATGCAAGTAATAACAATGATAATTCGAATGATAAATTACAATCAGAATTAAATACTGAAAAAGAAAATGAAATTAACAAATTTATTATTGAAGATTCTTCGAAT
>CAURYI010000038.1:0-8102 GCA_963529075.1 uncultured Eubacteriales bacterium | reverse complement strand
GCATAAATATTCCTAGAATTCTCCCTATATTCCTTATTATTTAAGACTTGTACCTTTGTTCTATCTTCCATTAAATTTCCAAAGATTTCAGCCTTAATATTTTCATCATAACTATTCTTTAATTCTTCAAGCTGCTTTTCAATTATCTTTTCAGACTTATTCTTTCTACCAGCAACCTTGGTCTTCTTTAATTCACCATTTTCAGTTTTTTCACGTTCATCCAAAATTGCATTAATTGTCTCAATAATATATTGTGTTACAAACAAAGAATCACATTCATTAACAGATAACTTCCTTCTTTGAAGTTCATCAACCTTTTGCGCAAATTCTTCTAAATCATCCTCAATATTAAATCCAGGATCAATTTTATTAGTCATTTCATTGCCAAATCCAAATGATGACCCCTCCTGTAACTCTTCAATTTTATCCTTATTAGTAAATTTCCAAAATTCAAAAATACTTTTCTTATGCTTTTCAATTTCCTCTATATAATTCTTAGCATTTTCAATTTTTTTATCCAAATTTGTTTTTTTCAGCAATAAAGCTCTATGATCAGCTTGCAAATTACTGTAAATTTGCTCATATTCACGTAAATCATTACATAAACCAACCAAATCAGACAAAGTATATACATCCTTATTAGCCTTAGCCCTTTTCGATGAAATACCATCCAAAATCTTTAATCTTTCTTTATCATCTTTAATGTCCCTAGCTCTATAGCTATCATTTTTCTCATCAGCAACTTCACTATTAGCATCAATAGCTTGTTCAATCTTCTCAATAGGAATAGCCTTATTCTTTTTAAAAAAATATCTAACTTTTTTAAAGAAACTTTGCTTACACTCCAAAAACATTACAATCTGTTTTTCATAATAAACATAATTTACATTGTCAGTTTTAATTTGTTCTTTAAGTTTTGAAATCTTAAGTTTAATACTTTCAATATCAGAATTAATAGAAACTCTCGTCTCCAACATATCTTTATATTGTTTAGAAATGAATTTAGAAATATTCTGTATAGTAATCTGCTTACCTTTATACTTAAAAATCAATTCACCCTTTTTATCAACAGCTGTTTCAATCGGAAAAGCATTATGCGTCTCAGTCGCTAAAATAAACAAAGCTTTAACCAAGGTATAAAAATTAAGTGCCTCACTCCTTGTTTCAATTTTAACTCTATATTTAGTTTTAAAACCAGTAAATAAAGCTGTTTCTCCAATAATAAAATTCTTATATACCTTATCATTTTCTATATCATGGTAAACTTCAAAAACATTACACCAATTCTTTGTAAAAGACCATATATAATTTTCAAGCTCATTTATTTCTTTTCGAGTTAAAAGATCCTCACAATAACTCATTTTACAAATTGGAATAAATACTTTAAATTCCGGATCAGTCAATTTTTTCTTTATTAAATAAAATAATACCGATGTTTTTCCTTCCTTTGCAGGAAACAACATATAATATTTTTTATCCTCAGTCGAATAAAAAATTTGCCATAAATAATTATCATCATACTTAATAAAAAAAGGCATTTTCGTATTTAATTTTTTTTGCATTTTTTCAAAATTTAATATATCTAATAATGATGCTTTATCCATCACATCATTGAATTCTTCAGGATTTTGTTTTACATATTCATCAAGTGCTAAAGATTTCTTATATCTTTCAGATATCGGAGTAGTTCTATCAGTTGTACTAATAAAAATATCAATATCTTTAACAGCTACATATTTATAAATTCTATAAATGTCAGCCTCATCTTTAGCATCTGAAATTGTCAATTTAGGCTTTTCAGCTACTAATTCAGATGGAATAGTATTTAAATCAAACCCAATATAGTTCAAAAGTTCCTTTGACAATTCACTACCTCCCATATTTTTCTATATTTGCAAGCAATTCATAAACATTCCAAGATATAATATCATAAAATACCCTATTTTTAAAGTATTACTACAATATTATTTCAAAAAATAACATAATATTACAAAAGCAGTGATTTTTTACATCACTGCTTTATTTTATAAACCTTTATTTTCAATTTCTTGTTTAATTTTCACAATTGTATCTTCAATACCTAAAGAGCCAATTTCACCTTCACTTCTCTTTCTAATAGAAACTGTATTCGTTTCAACTTCTTTAGCTCCAACAATTAACATATATGGAATTTTTTGAGTTTGAGCTTCTCTAATTTTATATCCAATTTTTTCAGCTCTATCATCAAGTTCAACTTTTAAATCAGCATTAAAGCAAGCTTCATAAACCTTTTTAGCTTCATCAATAAATTTATCACTAATCGGTAAAACTTTTACTTGAACAGGAGCAAGCCATACAGGCAAATTACCTTTTGTCTCTTCAAGTAAAAATGCAACAAATCTATCAAGTGAACCCAGAATAGCTCTATGAACAACAACAGGTCTAACTTTGTCACCATTTTCATCAACATATTCAAGCTCAAATTTTTCGGGCAATTGATAATCAAGTTGACAAGTTGATAATGTTACATCATGTCCTAAAGCACTAATAACTTGAACATCAAGTTTAGGGCCATAGAAAGCCGCTTCACCTTTAGCTTCGTAAAAATCAACACCAAGCTCATTTAAAACTTCTCTTAATTCATTTTCACTCTTATTCCATAGTTCATCATTATCAAAGTATTTTTCCTTATTCTCAGGATCTCTTAAAGATAATCTAAACTTATAATTTTTAAAGCCAAAATCCTTATAGGTATCAAGAATCAACTCAATAACAGCTTTAAATTCGTCTTTTATTTGATCAGGTCTACAGAAAATATGTGAATCATTCTGTGTAAAACATCTCGCTCTTTCTAGACCAACCAATGTTCCACTATCTTCAAATCTAAAATCATGTGCAACCTCAGCCATTCTAAGTGGTAAATCATGATATGAATGTAAGAAATTTTTATAAATCATCATATGATGAGGACAATTCATTGGTCTTAAAACATATGCCTCATTATCCATTTCCATTGCCGGGAACATATCATCTTTATAATGATCCCAATGTCCAGATGTTTTATACAAATCAACACTACCCAAAGATGGTGTTAAAACATGTTTGTATCCAAGCTTTAATTCTTTATCCATAATATAATCAGATAAAGTTCTTCTTAGTAAAAATCCATTAGGTAGCCACATTGGGAAACCCTTACCAATTAAATCAGATGTCATAAAAATACCAAGTTCTTTTCCTAATTTTCTATGATCCCTCTCTTTTGCCTCTTCAAGTTTTTGAAGATATTCATCAAGCATTGATTGTTTTGGAAAAGAAATAGCATAAACTCTTTGAAGCATTTTATTTTTTTCACTTCCCCTCCAATAAGCACCTGCAACTTTAAGTAATTTTACAATTTTAACTTTTCCAGTACTCATTAAATGTGGACCTGCACATAAATCTGTAAATTCACCTTGTTTATAAAAAGAAATAACTTCATCTTCTGGTAAATCATTAATAAGCTCAACCTTATAAGGCTCTTTCAAATTTTCAGCCAATTCAATAGCTTCATTTCTTGGTAATTCAAACTTACTAATCTCTAAATTTTCTTTAATAATTTTTTTCATTTCAGCCTCAATAGCTTCAAAATCAACTTGAGAAATCTTCTTATCATCAGAATCAAAATCATAATAAAATCCTTCATCAATTGATGGACCAATTGCTAATTTAACTAAATCACCATAAAGTCTTTTAACTGCCTGTGCCATAATATGTGAAGTTGTATGCCAATAAGCCTTCTTTCCTTCAATATCATTTTCAAAAGTCAAAATTTCAACATTAGCATCATTTTCAATTTTAGTTCTTAAATCAACAACCTCTCCATTAACTTTACCAGCTGTTGCAACTCTAGCCAATCCCTCACTAATTTGACCAGCAAGCTCTATTACAGAAATACCTCTCTCAACTTCTTTAATAAAGCCATCTTTTAAAGTAATCTTTATCATATTACAACCCTTTCCATCACTATTCTATGGTATAAAAAAAGTCCCCATAAAATAGATCATATAAAAATATTAAATCTATTCTCTGGGGTACTAATATATAGCACGGTTCCACCCGGATTTTTAACTTAATTTAATCGCTTTAACGCAGCAATACGTCTGACTTATTCATCAGCCTAAGAAGGTAGTTTTTCAAATAAATCCATTAAAATTAGCTTTCAGTCCATGACTAATTATCCCTACTAACAACCCTTATTTTACTTTTTCTTCCATAATGTTTGATAATTTAATTATAACATATATTAATTCAAAGTCAATACTATAAAGACATAATCAATATAACAAGTACAAAATAAAAATATTTTTAATTTCCATCAATATTTTCACTTATAATAATTGCATATGGTATTTCATAAATTGTATTATCATTAAAATCTTTCACTTTGACTATAAATCTGTATGTTCCTGTATTTAACATTTCTGAAAATTTAAATAATACATCATTATCACCATTTTTTAAATTTAATTCAAACACACCATCTTTATTTTGAGTTCTACCATCAACACTAATTAGTTTATCTTTTAATGTAATATACTCATTAGAAACTTTTTGTTGCAATTCAACTGATATTTTAACTCTAGATGTATGCAAATATTTAATTTTAAGTATTTGATTATTCTTTAAGTCATTTTTCGTAAAAATTCTATTAGTATTTTCCATGATTTCAATTGATGAATTTTCTTCAATTATATTTTCTAAAACAACATTTTTTGTTGCAAGCACATCTCCCATCAAAGGTTTTCTAGCATCACTTGTTTTACTTAACATTAATTCTACTTTTACATTATATTTTGTTTTTTTCAATGGCACATCAGTATAAAATTGACATGATATATCATTAAAAAGAAAATTCATTAGCTCACCTGCCGAGAAAATAAATTGATTTTTAGAATTTCTAAAATATTTAGCTTCCTTCATTTCAGAATTACTATCTTTCACCAATAGATATGCATCTTTAGGAAAATCTTCCTCTACTGTAATAACATAAGATAATTTTTTATCATCAAAATAAGTATTTCTACCAAGATTTCCAAAATTAACATTATAATTTAAATTTATACTATCTTTAATATTTAAATTATTCGGAATTTGGTTTAAATTAAATGTATGTTCTCTATAAATTCCTACAAATAAACTATTAGAAGTATATTTTTCTGACTTTTCACCATTCATTTCAAATGTAAAGCTCATTTTAGCCAGTCTATTTCTTTCAACATCTTTAAAATCAAATATTAAAACATATACCTCTTTAATATAATTAGTTTCGCTAGAATTATTATATTTTTTATTTAGAGAACCCATTTTATTAAAATCGGAGATATTTAATCTGCTAATTTCACGATCAACTTTATAATACCAATATGTTGGATTTTCGTCCTTTACATAATCATATAGGGTAATCTTAGTTCCAACAGGAAGCTTTTGATTAAAAACCAAATTTTTATCAGTATAAAATTTTGGTATATAATTTAAAACAAATTGAGCTGTAAATGATGACTTTTTATTAATTCCAATACCTTCTTGGTTCTCATCAAATAAACCATATCTACTTCCTTCTACTATTGACGAAACTGGATTAGTCGCTTTTTTTATTTCCCTATTTATTATAATTTTTTGTTTTAATATTAAACCATTATTACTTTTATAAGTTATAATAATATATCTATCAGTAATATTATCAGATAGATTATTAGCATTATAAATAGTATATTTCCAGCTTCTAACTTTTCCATAACCAACAAAAGCTTCATTTTCAAAATTATCAAAATTACCATTTTGAATCAAATCATATTCTTTAGTTCCATCAATAGATAAACCAATTGCAAAATTATTATTGGCATCTACACTATTCATATTTAAATTATTGTTAATATAATCTTTTGTTTTTAATATAACATTATTTGTTTCAATATTAACAATTTTTAAATTATGAAATGTATTTAATACAGATAAAGCTTTAGTTGAAAAGAAATAAGTATTTAAGTTACTTGGTATTAATGGTTTTCTATCAGGTGCTGCTGTCAAAGTAATATCACTTAATTCTTTTAAAGATTTTGCATCAATAGTAACACCCTTTGTTCCAAATATTCCTTCCGTTACATTTCCATTATTTAAATATTTAATTTTAGCCGCAGAATTCAATTCAATCTTATTTCCTACTTCATTATCAAAATCATTTCCAGAATACTTTAATTTAACATTTATTTCAGTATTTGGATTTAAAACACCTGATTTTTTAGGAACTATTTTAATCATTGCAACATCATTAAAATTATATATTTTATCAGCTGTAACCCACTCAACAAAATCAGCTACATCTATATTTATACCACCTTTCAATGTATATAATACAGTGTATAAATCATCTCCTAGCACTTCAACTTGACTATTCAAAGCTAAATCAAATATTTTATCTTTTGTTTTAATCATATACTTATCAATACCTGAACTTTTTTTGGGTATTGGTATATAGTAAGCAAAATTTTCAAATGTGGCATTTTTACTAAACTTTAAAGATATCTTATAATTCAATAAATCCTTTTCTTTTGATATTTCAACATTTTTTGAATAATCACCATTATTTACATTAATAGAATCCTTAATACGGAAAAAATCATTTTCTGGGATTATTTTAAAAGATAATTTATTAGAATCATTAACACCTCCTATAATATCATCAGTCTTACCATCACCATTCAAATCATATTTATCAACTTTTTTAGACCATTCTAGAGATCCATTTGAACCGTTATATATTGGTTCAAATTCATTAAATTTTGTTGTTGTAACATATAATATTTTATTTAAATTAAGTGTTTGTCCTTCAATATTATCACTAACATCTAATACTACTTCAAATTTTAAAAATCTTCCATTTTCAATAACATCTATATTTTCATTTGCAAAGCCAATAACTAAGTCAGTGGGCGCATAAATTTTCCACATTTTATTGCCATTATATAAATTAACTTGCTCTAGTTTTAAAGGCTTTATTGCTTTATTCTTTTTAGTAGCTAAAACAATAGATTCTTTATTAATATCTATTCCATCCGGTAGAACAAATCCTATAACAATATTATTTATCCAATGCAAATTACCATATGGATAATATGGTATTTCCACTTCACCGCCAATTTTAATTGAATTTCCTGCAATTACCTGAGAATTAGAAACTTTATCATTGATTAACAAATTAGATATAGAATATGGTGCTAAAGCTGTTTTTCTAAAATACGTTGCTTCCACATATTCTAAATCAGCCATTCCTTCACTACTAATAGTAAATTTAGTGTGAATAGCCTTATCTTCATATTTTTTATAGTTAACATATCCAAAATAATTACCAATATTATCATAGTTAGCTATAGAACTAGGTTCATATAAAACTTTTCCAGCTTTAATTTTTTCTATATCATATTTTATTTGTTTAAAAAAATATTTTCTTTCTTTTTCAGGTAATAAATTTCTGTTAAAAACTAATTTATTAACATTAGATCCTGCCCAATTTATTTTGATATTAAATTCATAGTTTTTTCCTCTTTCATTATCAGCAATATAATTACCATATTCATCTTTGTAAATTAATGTATTATTCTCATCTACTAAACGATATTTAATATCATATATTTTTACATCAGAATAAATAGGTAAATTCATAGCTGTAATTTTCATATACCCACTATTTTCTACATCAAATAATATATCAACATGCTTTTTATTTGAATCCCCTGTGCCACTATTAGATAAAAACAAACCTCCTAAATAAACAATATTTTTTTCAAAACTCGCTCTATAAGAAACATCTCTCTGAAAATTTCTTATCTCAACATTTTCTTTTGCGCTCATAAAAAAAGAAATGTTATAAGCGCTACTACTTGTAATTATATTTTCAAATCCCATATTATCAATAACATAAGAATGTGTTTCAGCCCTTGTAAAATTTATAACCGCATCTTTATCCAAGCCTTCAATATCAGGAACCCTTAAATTATACCATAATAACATTTCTTTTTCTGTACTTAAATATACATTTTTATAAATCAAAGTTACATTTCCATTTTTAATATCAGTATCATCAAAAG
>CAURYI010000037.1:0-8374 GCA_963529075.1 uncultured Eubacteriales bacterium | reverse complement strand
ATATTTTTTATTGTCAACATTTTAAATGATTTTTTTACAAAAATTATATAGAGATAGATAATCTATCTCTATATAACCTCTATAAATTTATATATACATTATTCTTTTTCTCTTGCCCATACGATTAATCTCTTTTGAACATCGTCTGTACATGTTTGTAATGATATCTCTCTTTTTCCTGCTGTATCTCTGTTTGCATAGTCGAAATCATCCGGTCCTGTTGTATATACATTGTATACTATATATTCTACTTTATTTCCTGATGTATCTGTTACAAAAACAGAATCTCCATTTGCTACTTGATGTAATTTTGAGAAAAATAGTCTGTTTCTATAGTTGTGTCCCATTATTACATTGTTTCCAACTTCGTTTAATCCTGGTCCATATGCTAAACATACTGATAATTCCATTGCAGATGCTGATGCTCTTGCTAATACTGGATAGTTTACCCCAATTTTTGGAATTTCAATTTTTCCAGCAACAGTGAAACCCTTAAATGTTGTTGTTGCTATTTTTACTTTTTTGTTACCTTTATTAGTTGTTGGTTGCTCTGTTTTTATTTCACCCAAATCAAATGATCCACCATTGTTTGTATTTCCTTGATCTTGCGTTGCTCCAGGTACTGGTGCATTGTTATTTGGTTTGTTTAAATTACTATCAAACTCATCTACTACTGCTTTGGCATCTTTTTGTTGGCCATATTCTTTGAATGTTTGATATCCATAAAAACCTAGTACTCCTATTATTGCTAATACTACAACTACTAATACTCCTGTTAAAATATTGTTATATTTTCTATCTACCATTTCTTTATACAATTATTTGGTAATTGTACACTCCTTTCTTTAAATTAAAGACTTTCTGGAAGTTTATCTCCACCTAGTATGTGAAAATGTAAATGTTTTACTGTTTGACATGCATTTTCTCCAGTGTTTGTTACTAGTCTAAATCCTTGCTTGTCTAAATTTTGTTCTCTTACAATTTCTTTTATTGCTTTATGTATCTTTGTTAATAAACTTTCATCATTTAGCTCAAGTATATTTTCGATATGTTTCTTTGGTATCACAATGATGTGTACTGGTGCTTGTGGATTAATATCTTTGAACGCTAGTATATCATCATTTTCATAAACTTTGCTTGATGGTATTTCGTTTTTTATTATTTTACAAAAAATACAAGTTTCCATAATATAACTTACCTCAATTTTGATTATAACATATTTTTTTTTATTATTCAAGTACCGCTTTTATTCTTCTTACACCGCTACTGCTAGCTTCTTCTTTCTTGATTTTAAAGTGTCCTAATTCACTTGTTTGGTTTACATGTGGTCCTCCACATAATTCTTTTGATACATTTCCAATTGAATATACTGTTACTTCATCTGGATATTTTTCAATGAACATGCATTCTGCTCCTGATTTTATTGCATCATCTTTTTTCATTGTTTCTATTGTTACTTTGTAATCTTCTTTTATCCATTCATTTACTAAATCTTCTAATTTTTGTTTTTCTTCATCTGTTAATTTATGATCACATGTGAAGTCAAATCTCATTCTTTCAGGCGTGATGTTTGATCCTTTTTGATGGCAGTCAGGACTTACTACTATTTTTAATGCTGCATTTAATAAGTGTGTTGCTGTGTGGTATTTTACTTCTGTTTCGCTATTTCCTGCTAATCCACCTTTGAATTTTTGTTCACTTCCTTGTTGTGATTTCTTTTGATGTGCTTTAAATAATTCGTCCAATCCTTTATCATTGTACTTAAAATTATTTTCTAATGCTAGGTCTTTTGTTACTTCTGGCGGAAATCCATATGTTTCATATAGATTAAATATTTCTTTGCTTTCTAATGTGTCCTTGTTTGCATTTTTTAATCTATTGATTAATTTATTGAATTCACGTTCTCCATTTGCTAATGTTTTCATGAATTTATCTTTTTCTTCCAACATTAAATTTTTAATTTCAACTACATTTTTTAATAGCTCTGGATACATTTCTTTTAAGTTTTCTGCATTTAATTTTACTAATGTTGATAATTCTGATTGGTCTATTCCAAGTTTATTCATGTGACGTACCATTCTACGAATTAGTTTTCTTAGCACATACCCTCTATCTAAGTTGCTTGGTCTTGCTCCATCTGAAATTAGCATCATTGTTGCTCTTAGATGCTCGGCTACAATTCTTTCACTTGTTTCATTTGGGTTTGTTGCTAATTCTGCTAGTTTTTCCATAATTGGTATAAATAGCTCTGTTTCAAATGGTGATGTTTTTCCTTGTAATAGGAAATTTATTCTTTCTAATCCCATACCTGTATCGACATTGTGTTGTTTTAATTTTGTTAAACTGCCGTCTTCATGTTTATAGAATTCCATGAATACATTGTTCCATATTTCAACATACTTTCCACAGTCGCATGATGGATCACAGTGGTCTGAACATGGTTCTTTTCCTGTGTCATAGAACATTTCTGTATCTGATCCACATGGTCCTGTTTCTCCTGCTATCCACCAGTTATCTTCTAGGAAATATATTCTTTCTCTTGGAATTCCTGCTTCTTCCCAAAGTTTTGCTGTTTCTTCATCTCTTGGACAATCTTCATTTCCCTTGAATACTGTTACTGAAATTTTATCTACTGGAATTTCTAATTCTTTTGTTAAGAATTCATAACTCATTTTTACAGCATCTTCTTTGAAATAATCTCCTAATGACCAGTTTCCTAGCATTTCAAAGAATGTTAAGTGACGGTTATCTCCTACCTCATCAATGTCGTTTGTTCTTAAGCATTTTTGATAGTCCGTTAGTCTATGTCCTTCTGGATGCTTTTCTCCCAATAAATATGGTACTAATGGTTGCATTCCTGCTGTTGTGAATAATACTGATGGATCATTTTCTGGTATTAATGATGCACTTGGTATTACTTGATGCCCATGTGATTTAAAATAATTTAAATATTTATTTCTTATATCTATTGCTTTCATTATATTGTCTTCTTTCATTTTATTCTTCTACTAGAGTTCCTATCAATTCTAGTTTTTCTAATTTATCTATTTTTACTTTTAAAAGTTTGTCTGTTAAGTCTTTGTCTGTTTTTACTTTTACTGCTAAGTAGTTTCCGGTGTGACCTTTAAAGTATCCTTCTTCCGCTTCTTCAAATAATACTGTTACTGTTTTATTTAAATATGTTTCGTTATATTCGATTTCATTTTTATCAGATAGTTCTAATAAGATTTTACTTCTTTCATCTTTGATTTTTGAGTCTATTTGATTTTTGAATTTTGTTGCAGCTGTTCCTCTTTTGGGAGAATATTTAAATATGTGCATTTTATACATCTTTATTTCTTTTAAAAATTCATATGTTTGATTGAATTCTTCATTTGTTTCTCCTGGGAATCCTACTATGATGTCTGTGGTGAAGATTACATCTTTATAAGCTGCTCTAAGTATTTTACAAATTGTTCTAAAATCTTCTGTGGTGTATCTTCTATTCATTCTTTTTAATGTTTCATCACATCCGCTTTGTAGTGATAGATGGAAATGATGGCAGATTTTTTCTAGTTTGGATAATCTTGTTACAAATTCTTCTGTTATTAGCTTTGGTTCTATTGATCCAAGACGTATTCTTTCTATTCCTTTTACTTTATTGATTTGTTCCAATATTTCTATTAGTCTAAATCCTCCACTTGCTAAATCATCATTTGGTGTGTATTTCTTATATTCGCCTGTATAATTGTATTGCTGTCTATATTCTCTTGCTGTTTCATCTGTAAAATCTTTCCCATATGATGCTAGGTGTATTCCTGTTAGTACAACTTCTTTAATTCCTTGTTTTGCAATGTTTTGGATTTCTTCAATTATTTTTTCTGGATTTCTACTTCTGATATGTCCTCTTGCATATGGTATTATGCAGTATGAACAGAATCTATCACATCCGTCTTGAATTTTTACCACTGCTCTGTTTAATTCTGTCATTGTTGTTGATTCGAAATCTTGATATTCTACTTCATTCATTATGTCTGAAATTAATATTTCTTTATTTTTATTTTTTAGATATTCTTCGATTATTTCAACTATTTGATTTTTTTCTTTACTTCCAATTATTAAGTCTACTTCATCTATTTTAGCTATTTGGTCTTTGGCTACTTGTGCATAACATCCACAGGCGACTATTATTGCATCTGGATTTAGTTCCTTTGCTTGTCTCATCATTTGTCTTGATTTTCTTTCTGCTATGTTTGTTACACTGCATGTATTTATTATATAAATATCTGCTTTTTCTTCTTTATCTTTAGTTATTTCATAACCTTTTTGTGTGAATGATTGTCCCATTGCACTTGATTCATATGTATTTGTTTTGCATCCTAGTGTAAAAAAATGAACTTTCATCTAACCTCTCTCTTTGATTTTTTTATATACATCATACCAGTTATAGCATCTTATAATATTTGCATTTTCTTTTATGTCTTTATTGTATTTGGCATCAAAACAGTATACTGGTATTATTTTTGATATTTCTTCTATGTTTGCTTTTTTGTCTTCTATCATTATATCTAGTTTTAAGTTTTTACATATCGTTGTTTTGTCTTCTGGGCTAAAATGCAATTCTTTGTATTTTATATCATTTTCTTTCAGCCATTGTTTTATTCCTTCTTGCATCGTTTCATTTGTCATTGTTGTAAATTCTTTTTCAATGCATCTGGCGGTTACTATGTATAAATTATTACCTTCTTCTGATAATTTCTTTGTTACTTCATTTGCATATTTTCTGGCTGGTTGTTTCATATATTCTTCATATGATTCAAACCACCATTGTTGATCTTGTTCTTTTGTTACACCATATATTTCACTTGTGTCATATCCTTCAGCGTTTATGATACTTTTATTGTATTTTTCATACATATATTTTGCTGCTGATTCATTTTGCCATGCTTCTATGTTTGTTAATACTCCGTCTATATCTATTCCAATGTTCATATATGTGTCTCCTAATTTATATTTTGTCTATAAAGCTTTGATCTACTGTATTTGCTACTTCTTTTGTTAAATGCCCCCATTTTACCATTTCATTTAAAACTTTTTTCTGTCTTTGTTTACATAGTGTTTTATTTGATTTTGGTGAATATACACTTGGTGCATTTGGAATTCCTGCTAACATCGATGATTGCGCTAAATCCATTTTTTCTGGTTGAATTCCCAAGTATCCTTGACAGGCTTCTCTTATTCCATAGTATCCATTTCCAAAGTATATTGAATTTATATACATTTCTAGTATTTCATCTTTTGAATATAGTTTTTCAAATTGGTACGCTAAAAATATTTCTCCTAATTTTCTATTTATTATATTTTTTTCTCTTATAAAATATAATTGTTTAACTGTTTGCTGAGTAATGGTACTACCACCTTCTGCTATTTTTCTACTTTTTAAGTTGGAAAAGAATGCTCTGATTATTGCCATTGGATCAATTGCTCCATGATTTTTAAATCTATGATCTTCTACATCAATTACTGCATCTATATAGTGTTTTGGTAACTTATCTAATTTTATATAATCTGGATCTTCTCTTAAATTTTCTACAATCTCTGATATCGGCTTATCTTGTATCGTTTTCCTATATATAATATATCCATATCCTGCGATTAATAATATCATTACAAGGATCATAGCTATTAATATCATTATTAATTTTTTCATGGTATGCCTCCTTATTTCTTAGACATTAGCTATTTTATTATACAGTATTTTTATTAATTAATAAAGGTTTTAGACAAAAAAAGAGCTACAGATGTACTTGTCATCTGCAGCGTGCTCGGGTTGTTAATGGTTTACTTTCCTGGTGCGACACCAATCTGCACTGCCTCTGCAGGTGCACTTGTCGGCGCCATAGCTATATTTGGGCACGGAGGAACTATCTCCTCCTTAGCAGTGGTGTCTACCTCAGGAACTTTTAGCTCCTTTGGAAACACAATGGTTGTGCTCCAAATGACGTTTGATTCCTTGTCAAGGAAGTACAATGTACCTTCCTTGCCAAGTAGACCTTTATTGGACCACATGGACAAATCACTTATCCATGTGTATCCCACAAAAATCGGAGTCCACTGAAAATCGATGCTTCCAGCTTTTACTCTTACTTTTGCGACTTTCTCCGAGTCTGCTGACTTCCAAGCTATGCCATAAGAATCCACCTTTACGGTGTTTGCTTTTAAAGCTTTCGATTCTTCCATAGCTCTGGTAACTTCTCTGTCGTCTTTCGACTCAAGTAGTTTCCTTTGGAAGCTCTTTGGATATTTTGGAGTTGTCGTCTTGCTTTCCTCAGCCTTGTTGTAGGTTACTTCTACTTCAGGCTTCACTGTTGCTGTTGCTGTTGCTGCGCAAACCGTTGTGCTGATCATAGCTATAGTAGCTATAATTGCTATGATAGCACTTATTGCTCTTCTCAAAATCATACTTGATCTCCTTTCAGAAAAAAAACCCAAGCAACGCAATCTGTAGCATACTTATATAATACAACTTATGTTACTTTTTGTAAAGTGTTTTTGAAACATTTTTGTAATATTTTTTGTAATTTTTATATTTTATTTAACATCTACTCTTTTAAATTCCCATACTTCATCTTTTATTCTTAATATTGCTTTTACATTATCATTTTCAATTATAATTGCATTTAAGAAAGTCTCATTGTTTGCTTCTTCATTGTTTTGTGGAACTTCACCTTCATATACTAATGATTTAATTGTTCCAATTGCTGTTTTATTTGTATTAATGAAATTGTCTAATTTTCTAGATTTTTGATATATTTTGTCTGTAACTTTTACTAAGTCCTTCTTTTTTTCATCTATTTTCTTTTCTTCTTCTATTCTTGTAGTTTCTCCTGTTTCTTTATTATATACTTCTGTAATGATTTTATTATTTTCTTCTCTTTGAAATTCTACTATTGAATTATCTTGTTTTTGGTTTGACTTTACGACTTTTCTTTTACCAGTATTTTTCAAAATAGCTATTACTGCGAATATTGCTATTATTATAATAATTGGTATTAGTATTAATATTATTTGCTTTTTCTTCATTTGTTTAATTCTCCTTTGATTTTTGATTATTATATATTTAGTTATGATTTTTTACAAGAATCGTATCTAATGAAAAAAATGTCTTCAACTCAATATTGAAAACATTCTTCTAAAACGCTAATTTAGCCTATTTTATATATTTTTTGGTTGGGGTAATGTGATTCGAACACATGCATCGATGGGTCAGAGCCATCTGCCTTACCGCTTGGCTATACCCCAGTGTGCGTTAGTTATATCATATATATATTATTTTTTCAATGCTATTTATTAAATCTAATATATTACAAATTTCTATAAAGTTTTAACTAACACTTTCATGTTCGGTTATTAAATTTTACTTTTGCTTTGGATATTATAGCTCAGTTATTATTTTTATAACTTATTATAAAATACTTTGACTTTATCAAAATTTAAAAATTGATTTGATTTTTTTAAATATTTTAGTAAATATATTTTTATCAGGATTTATAGGTAATTTGTTTTCCGCTATTTGTTCTGTTTGTTGGATTTTTAATTTATTTTTGTTCTTTATTTTTTTAAATATATTCTCAGTACTATATATTTTTCTTTTTTCGATATCCAATTTATTTTTTTCTCTTTGCTGCCAAATTAATATCTTTTCTCTTTGCTGCGCTGTTGACCAATAATCTCTATATAAAATTGCTATAATCGCTCTTCCAATTTTTGAAATTTTATTTTCTTCCAATGTTTTATTTGGATCATATTCTATTCGACAATTTTTATCTGCCAATTTTTCAAATAACTTAATTTTTTCTTTCGGTATTTTTTTATAATCATTAGAAGGAATATATTTTATTATTTCTAAAACTTCGCAATATGCTTTTCCATATTCAATATTCATCTTTTATCTCTTGCATAATCAATATAATTGATTAATTCCTTTCTCAATTTAAATATCTTTATTTATATTTACTTTATTTTTATCATTATTTTTTTCAAAATTTTCAATTTGACTAATCAATTCAACATCAAGTAATTCTGGAAAAGTTTCTTGTCCTAGTTTTTGAACTGATTTGGAATGATCTTTAATATAATTTTTTAATACTACTTTCATTTTTTCGTATCCTCTTTCATCCATCCCATCAACAAAATTATTATGCAAGTCTTTGGAATTTAACATTCCATCTTTATTAGCTGCCATATGATTTTCTCCAAAATTCCATATATAATAGGAGTTTTTGAATTCATAAAAGTTTTTTTCTTTTGAATTTTCTATGAATGAGTTTGAAGCTTCTATTAGTGATCCTCCATTTTGTAAAATCCAATTTTCGATTCCGATTCCTCCTAGTCC
>CAURYI010000036.1:0-8451 GCA_963529075.1 uncultured Eubacteriales bacterium | reverse complement strand
GTAATAATACCAATGGCTCTCTCAATTTCTCCCTGTATATTTAACTTAGTAGGTTGCTTTTGCCAACCATTAAAATCTTTACCATCATATTCAATTGTTATTCTAATATTTATCATTTTCTCTCCTCATTAATTACAATATATTATCCAATTTATAATATAAAGTCGTCCTATCTATTCTACTACAAAATATAATATTTTACCATTCTTAACAATCTAAAAAAGATATTCCATACCACAAGCATATCAATTAAATATATATTGTTTATTATTTATCATTTTTATTTTTAATCTTTTCTCTCCAAGCCGCAAATTTATGTCTTCTCTCTTCAGTTCCAAATCTCTCAGTAACTAAATTTTTGATTAAAATCCTCTTCAAGGTTTCATCTTTAACATCCCTAATTAACACTCCATTATTCGCAATTGAAATACTACCAGTTTCTTCAGATACAATTATAACTATTGCATCAGAATCCTTGCTAATACCAATACCTGCTCTATGACGAGTACCAAGTTCTCTAGCAATATTCTTATCATCAGCAAGTGGTAAAATACATGCTGCAGCTGTAATCTTATTGTTGCTAATAATAACAGCACCATCATGCAGTGGTGTATTAGGAACAAATATATTAACTAACAATTGAGGTGAAATTTCAGAATTTATTTCAAGTCCCGTTTCTATAATATCTGTAAGTTTAATATCCCTCTCAAAAACTATTAAAGCACCTGTTTTTGATTTAGCAAGTTCATTCACTGCAACAGTAACTTTATAGATATCATCCTTCACTCTATCCCTTGCAGATGTATTAAATTCAAAAAACTTACTAAGAAATTTAGTATTAGAACCCAATTGTTCAAGTGTTCTTCTAAGCTCAGGTTGGAAAATTACAAGTAATGCAATAACACCATATGTCATAATAGATGTTAAAATAAAATTTAATATTCTAAGTTTAAGCCATCCACTAATTGTTGTTATTACAACCAAAAATACAATGCCCTTTAATAACTGCCAAGCCCTTGACTTCTTTACTAATGTAAAAAATATATATATTAATATTGCAACACATAATATATCAAGTAGAACAGTCAAAATTTCAAATGGATTGTTTTTTAGATTTAAAAAATAACCATCCAAACTAATTTTTAAATTATTTGTTAATTCATCAAACATTTTATTCAACTCCTATAAATTAACTATATAAGAAATCAAATAACCAGCACTAGCTGCAACCATTGCAATTAATATAATTAACGCCACAATTTTTTGAATAGCCTCCATAATTATTTTTTTCTTATTTTTAGTTCCCTTATTTTCTTTATTAAATTTCTTATTTTTCTTATCCTTAATTTCGTTCATTCCATTATTATCATTTTCCATAATTTCCTCCTAAGTCTATATAAATTCACCCCAAACAATATTAGCTAAATCAAGACCTTTTTTAGTAAGTTTTAAATATCCAAACTCTTCAGCAATAATTAATCCATCAGAAAGTAACTTATCCATTTGACTCTCAAAAACTTTATAAACATCCTTATTAAATTTAGCCGTAAAATCACTTGCTTTAAATCCTTCCGTCATTCGTAATCTTAAAATAACAAATTCCTTCATTTGTTCATCAATATCTTGTTTTTCTTCAATTGTTAAATTTTTATAATATTTATCACTATCTATATTACTAATATATTTCTCCAATGAATCAGTATTTTTAATTCTAAAATTATCAATATATGAAGCAGCTGCAACACCAAAACCTAAATATTCTTTTTGATTCCAGCAATCTAAATTATGCTTACATCTATAACTAGGTTTTGCAAAATTAGAAATTTCATAATGGATAAAGCCATTATCCTCCAATCTACGCTTAGCATACCAATACATATATCTTTCAATTTCTTCATCAACTTCAAGAAGTTTTCCTTCATCAACCATTTTCGTCATTAGTGTACCATCTTCATATATTAAAGAATACACTGATATATGTGTTAAGTCAAGAGCCAATACTTTATCAAGGGTATCTTCAACATCATAAATTGTTTGATCAGGAATTCCAATCATTATATCTACATTGATATTTGTAAATCCAACATTTTTTGCTAATTCAACAGTATTTTCAAAATCCTCATAAGTATGAATTCTACCAATTTCTTTTAAAAGTTTCTCTTTCGAACTTTGAAGACCTATACTAATTCTATTAATACCCGCTTCCTTATATTTCTCAAGTTTGTACTTATCAATAGTTCCTGGATTTATTTCAATTGTAATTTCAGCATTTTTATCAACAATATACGCATTATTAATTTCGCTTAAAATTTCAACAATGTATTTACTATCAATGATTGATGGAGTCCCACCACCAAAAAATATTGTTTTTACAAGATATTCATCCTTAGACCTATAATTGATCTCTCTTTTTAAACAATCTACATACCTTCTTATTTCAGTGTTTTTATCAGTATATGATGTAAAATCACAATACAAGCACTTACTTTTACAAAAAGGAATATGTACATATATTCCAATTTCTTTCATAATAACCTTTCTATCTTAATTCATCAGCTAATTTCTTTATATTATTAAAACGATAACTAACTGCCGTTTTTCCAATTGCAGGTTTCAACATTTTTCCTAAAACCTTAAATGACGCCTCAGGATTCTTAAGCCTAAGCTCTGCAATAGACTGTTCAGCTTCAGATAAAGAATTAAACTTTTTCTTTTCTTTTATCAATTTAATATTTTCAATTTGCTCCACACTACTATTAATAGTCTTTTGCAAATTAGCTGTTTCACAATTAACCAATCTATTAACATTATTTCTAATTTCTTTAACGATTCTTTCATCTTCAAAGTTCAAAACCGATTTAGCTGCACCAATAAATGCTAAAAAATCAGAAATACTTTCACCGTCTTTTAAATATAATACAAAATTCTTATCAACCAGCAATTTCATATCAATATTATATTTCAATAATTCATTTTTTATTACATTTGCATATTCAATATTATCAAATATCATATCCAAATGATAACCATTTTTCGGATTATTAATCGAGCCCCTTCCTAAAAAAGCTCCCCTAACCAAAGCCTTAGTAATACTTTCATCACTCTTATTTAAAATTTCATTAAATTTTTGAATACCATATATTTCTTTAAATTTTTTAAAGCTTTTTATTTCAATAATATAATTCTTTCCACTTATTTGAATACTAAAATTATTATAATCCAAATTTTTTAATATTTTAGCAAAACGATTAATATTATAATCATTCTCCGTAACAAATTTATTATCAGAAGAAGTTAATAAATATCCATATAACTCTGCAATAATTTCATTACTATTTTTCCAAATATTTATTTCAGAAAGTTCCTGCTTCACTCTAGAAGAAAAAGATTCCATTTTCTACACCTCTTATTTATACTCCCAAACAACAACTCTATCATTGCCTGCTAAATCCTTAATACAAATAGCTCCTTCAAACAATTCGCAAACATCATCTTTTTGATTACATCCTATTTCAAGAATTACTAAACCACCCTTGTTAAGAAAATTCTCAATTTGAAAACGAATATTTCTATAAAATCTAAGCCCATCACTTCCACCATCAAGAGCTAAATGAGGCTCAGCTTGAACATCTTTAGAAAGTTCTCTTATTTTATCAGTTTCAATATACGGTGGATTAGATATAATGATATCAAACTTTTCAGTAATTTCATCAAATAAATCAGATACCATAAATTTTATTTCATCTTTTCCCAATATATGTTTAGCATTTTCATCAGCCGTTCTTAATGCTTCCATACTAATATCGGACGCACTAATGTCTGACTCAATATTTGCTTCATCCAAAAATCTCTTTAAACTAATTGCAATAGCGCCACTTCCAGTGCATAAATCTAAAATTTTAACATTGTTTTTTCCAGATTCTTTAATTTTATTTAAACATGTTTCAACACTTATTTCAGTATCTGGTTGTGGTATTAATACATTTTCATTAACCGAAAATTTTTGCCCCATAAATTCTTGAGAATTAGTAATATATTGAACTGGATATCCATTTGCAACTTGATCCACTAACTCAAAATATTCATGAATCTGTCTATTTGAAAACGAATTATAACCATTTGCAATAATATAGTTTTCATCAACATCCAAATAATATTTCATTAATGTTTTTGCATCAATATAATCAATTTTATCACTTGCTTTTAATATAGCTTCTCTTATTTTCATACTCTACATCTCTTTTATTTTATTCTAAAAAATCTAATCAAATTTGTGTTTTCAAGCACTTTTTCAAGTTTTCCGTCATATATTGTTGTATTATTAATTGTATTTGTAATTGGAATATCCACATAAACAGTAGCTCTATATTCCTGATTATAATAATTAATAATATGAATTGTAAATGAAAGTGTACATTTCATTTTATCAAGTGGAATATTTGTATTTTTAAGTAATGTACCATCATAAATAACTTCAGTATTTGTATCAGAAATTATCTCATTTATTTTAAGGTTTGAGTTCACATATTCAAGTATTATTGGATTATCAGCATTCGCATAAATTTTGGGCTCTGTTAAATCAATTTCTCCAGATTTAACCACATCATAAACTAATTTATCATTAATTCTATTACTTTCATTAGCTGTAACTCTCCCAAAATCCCCTAAATACTTATAATGCAATGATTGATTACCAATAGTAGCATTATTATATTTAATATTATCAATATACAAACTTTTAATAGTATTTTCATAACTTACACCATTCTCATGACTTCTATTATTAATTTTAAGTGAAATATCTGTAAATTGACCAATATTCAAATTCCAAACAGGTTTATTTTCTTGATTTTTTGTAGCAAAACCACTGCTATATAAAGTCATTTTATCAATAGAAAAAATAGTTTTATTATTTAAATTTGCAAATTTTTCAATTTCTTTTGCAAATTGCTTATTTATTTCATAATTTTTTATAGTAAAAATTAATATCGCAATCAAAATAACTGTCAAAAAAATAGTAAAAATTAATTTAGAAACAATATTTACTTTTTTATCCCTATTATTACTTTTTTTTCCATTTATTACGACTGTACTTTCAACTTTTCTTTTGTTTTTCATGGTTTACTCCTGTGTAATAATTAATTAATAGTATAATATCATTTTACTTGTTTTTTTTCAATAACTATGATATAAGTTAATTATAAATTACTGCGTGGTTCGTAATGAATAGAATTTTAGATCCACAATCTAGATTTAAAGGAATCCAACAATTGAGTTGCGGCGTGCATTCTTAATTCATTTAAGAATCCCAAAAACAACTCTGAGGTAACCTACCTGTTTCAAACAGGTTCTTAAAATCCCTATTCATACGGCCAAGGCGGTATTTTTTTATTTAAAATTATTCATCAATTAGTATTTTTCTCTTTAATAAATTTTTATTAACAATTCCAAATCCTTTAAATTCACTTTTTTGATAAATCTTAATCCAACCATTATTAAAACCTTCAACATTAATTAGCATTCCATTTAAAAACTTCTTATATTTAGAATCACTAAGTTCAATTTTTTCAACATTTAAAATATCTTCCATTTTAATAAACTTTCCAGCATCTTCAATTTTAAAATTACCAACTCTCGTCCTTCTAAGCGAACTCATAAATCCCACCGTTCCTAGCTTTTCAGCAATATCCTCTGATAAAACTCTGATATATGTCCCCTTAGAACAAGTAACTTTATATTTTATTACTTTTCCATCAAAGTCCAAAAGTTCGATATTATCTATAAAAATATCCCTCGCTTCCCTTTCAACACTTTCTCCATTCCTTGCAAATTCATACAATTTTTTTCCATCAATTTTAATTGCAGAATACATTGGTGGGATTTGTTTTGAATGGCCTTTAAACGAATTTAACACACTCAAAATTTGATTTTTATCATAATTGTGATTACTATCATCTATTTCGATAATATTACCTTCAATGTCACCGCTATCAGTTTTAATTCCAAGCGTAATTTCAGCAATATAATCCTTATCATGAAGCATTAATAAATCAGACAACTTTGTAGCTTTGCCAACTAAAATCGGCAAAACCCCGCTAGCTTCAGGATCAAGTGTACCAATATGTCCTACCGCTCTAATTCCATATTCTTTCCTTACATCTCTAATCACATTAAAAGAACTAACTCCTCTTGGTTTATCAACAATCAATAATCCATCCATATTTTTTCTCCCATACTTCAAAATTTCATCATAACTTTCTCATAATATAAATTTAGCGAGGCATCAGCCCCGCTATTATAATTATTTCAATTTTCTCTTTACTTCATTTACAACTTTATCACTAATTACTAGAGGATCAGCAGTCATTTTAGCACCAGCAGCTCTAATATGGCCACCACCACCAAACATAATACAAACATCAGAAACATTTACATATGAATTTGATCTTAAAGAAATTTTAAATTCTCCATCCTTTAATTCATGTAAAAATATTGAAACTTCAACACCTTCAATTGAACGACCTTCAGAAACAATTCCCTCATAATCTCCAACTCCGGCATTTACCTTTCTCTCATCTTCGTTTGTTATATAAGTAAAAGCAATTTTATCATCTTCCAAGAATTCCATTCTATCAAGAGCAATTCTTCTTAATTCAAAACTAGATTTTGTTTTAGTATCAAAAACCTTTTTATAAACTTTTGAAATATTCACACCTGCATCCAACAATTCAGCTGCAATATTAAAAGTATCCCTAGAAACACCAGAATATTGAAATCCTCCAGTATCGGTTATAATACCCGCCATTATACAAGTTCCAATTTCAGGAGTGATTTTCCATCTATAATGTTTAATCAACATATATACTACTTGAGCACAAGCAGGTGCACTTAAATCAACATAATTTATATCACCAAACATTGTATTAGTACTATGATGATCAATTACAATTCTTTGATCAGCTTCTCTAAAATATTTTACCCATACATTAAGTAATTTATCAGTTGCTGCATCAAGTGAAATTGCTAAATCATAAACCTTATCAGATTCCTTAATTACTTCATCAATTCCTGGTAATTCATTAAAACATTTTGCATATTCAGGAATTATTATATCAACATTTTTCTTCAATCCCTTTAAAGCATGATACATTGCAAGTGAAGAACCGACTGCATCACCATCAGGATTTTCATGTGTTACAATAACAATATTTTTAGATTTTTTAATACATTTTAATATCTGATCAATCGTTGTCATTTGAATCTCCCTTAATTTTTCTATCTTCTTCTTTGATTTTTTTCAAAATCATTTCGATTTTTTCACCATGAAGTTCAGAATCATCATACTCAAAAACTAATTGAGGTGTAACTCTTAAATTAACTTCATTAGCAATTCGAGTCCTAATGAATCCACTTGAAGATCTTAAACCTTCCAGTGTCTCCTTTACTTTACTACCATAAATACTTATATATACCTTAGCATATCTAAAATCAGGTGTAATCTTAACTCTAGTTACACTGACTAATCCTGTTACTTTTGCATTTTTTAGTTCAAAATTAATAACATGACTAATTACTCTTTGTAACTCAGAATTAACTTTCGCAAGTCTATTTCCATTACCAGCCATAATTAATCCTCCTATCTCTTAATTTCAACTTTTTCATAACATTCAATAATATCGCCTTCTTTAAGATCATTGTATTCTTCAATTTGAAGACCACATTCAAATCCCTTTGAAACTTCCTTAGCATCATCCTTAAATCTCTTTAATGAAATTAATTTACCATCATGTATTACAACACTCTCACGAATAACTCTAACACCAGCATTTCTAGCTACTTTACCATCAAGTACAAAACATCCTGCAATAGTTCCCACATTTGAAACTTTAAACACTTGTCTAACTTCTGCATTACCAATATTATGTTCTTCATAAACAGGTGCAAGCATTCCTTTAAGAGCATTTTCAACATCTTCCAATGCTTGATAAATAACTGAATATTGTTTAATTTCAACCTGTTCTTTTTCTGCAACAGACTTTGTCATACCTATTGGTCTAACATTAAATGCAATAACAACTGCACCTGCTGCTTTTGCTAATTGAATATCTGATTCAGTTACACCACCAACTCCATAATGTATTACTTTAACATACACTTCTTCGTTTTTAATCTTTTCAAGAGATGCTTTCATAGCTTCAGCTATACCTTGAACATCTGCTTTTAAGATAATATTAAATACTTTCATATCATCAATAGCCATTTTTTCAAATAAATTATCAAGTGTTACAACATTATTATTAGCAATAGCTTTTTCTCTACTTTCAAGCTTTCTCTTTTCAATTAAATGTTTTGCAACTTTTTCATTTTTAACTTCATAGAAAATATCACCAGCTTCTGGAACATCTTTTAATCCAGTAATAACTACTGGTGTTGATGGACCAGCTGCTTTAA
>CAURYI010000035.1:0-8510 GCA_963529075.1 uncultured Eubacteriales bacterium | reverse complement strand
TCATGGTATTGATATTAGTGGAGTTATAGGAACTCCTGTATATGCAGCTGCTGATGGTGTAATCATTTATTCTGGCTGGATGGGTGGTTATGGAAATACTATTATGATTGACCATGGCGTTGATGGTAATGGCAATAAGGTAATCAGTTTATATGGACATAGTAGTAAATTATTGAAAAATGTTGGTGAAATTGTTAAACAAGGTGATACAATTTTAGAGATTGGTTCTACTGGAAATTCTACTGGACCACATTTACATTTTGAGATTAGGGAAAATGGTATACCTACTGATCCAAAAAAATATTTGTCTAATGAAAATAATTAAAATTATGAAGGAGTTTTTATGAAGGATTTTAAATCTTTTGGCAGAATGTTGTATACAATAATTATTACAGCTATTATTACTACAATTATAGTGCTTGTAGTGGTCTTTGGTGCAAATGGTTCAACACCTTTTTCTGCTAAATTGAATAATGATAAAGAAGCATCTAGTTTAATTTCTAAACTAAAAGTGGTTCAGAAAAAAATTGATGAACAATATTTGAAAAAAGCAGATATTTCTGATTTAAATGAATGGGCAGTTAAAGGCTACGTTGCAGGTTTAAAAGATAAATACAGCCAATATTATACAGCTAAAGAAATGAAGGATATGCTTGATGAAACTAGGGGACAGTTTGTTGGAGTTGGCATATATCTTACAAAAGATATTGCTAATAATGAAATTGTTATTTATGATACAATTAAAGGTTCACCTGCAGCTGACTCTGGGATAAAAAGTGGTGATATTTTAATAGCAGTTGATAATGTTCCATGTAATGGAGATGATTTTGATAAAATTACGGATAAAATCAAAGGTACTCAAGGAACTGAAGTTTCTCTTAAGATTAAAAGAAATAAAAAGGAAGAACTTGTGTTTACTATGAAGAGAAATAAGGTTGTTGTTGAAAATATTGAATCACAAATGCTCGATACTGAAATAGGTTATATTTATATTAAATCTTTTGAAGGCGAGGCTACTTTTAAACAATTTAAAGAAGCTTATAATAATTTGACTTCTAAAGGTATGAAAAAATTAATAGTGGATGTTAGAAATAATGGTGGTGGTATTATGGAGCAAGCACTACATATTGGTGAATTGTTTTGTATTCCAAATCAAAAATTAATTATTGAGAAAGATAAGGATGGTTTGGAAAAAACTACTTTATCAAAAAATGAAAAAGTAATAACAATGGATACAGTTTTATTGATAAATCAATATTCTGCAAGTGCTTCAGAAATTTTAGCAGGTATTTTAAAAGAAAATACACAAAATGTTAAATTAGTTGGAGTTAAGACATATGGAAAAGGTGTTGTTCAAGGATTATTTACATTACCTGATCAAAGTGGTCTTAAATTAACAATTGAAGAGTATTTTACACCAAAACATAATGAGATTAACGGTATCGGAATTACGCCCGATGTGGAGGAAAAAGATTATCAATTTAAAGGTGAACTTGATAAAGAAAGTGATAAACAACTTATTAAAGCAATGGAATTATTAAAGGAAAATAGTGATTAAAATTGTTATTTTGTAGTTTAAAAAGTTATATATTATAGAAAAAATAAAATTAAAAAAACTTTAAAAAAAGTGTTGACACCTTGGGATATTTTTATTATAATAAGAATGTCCTAAGGATAAACGGTCGCTTAGCTCAGTTGGTAGAGCATCTGCCTTACAAGCAGGGGGTCATAGGTTCGAGCCCTATAGCGACCACCATTATATTTTTGGCCTGGTAGTTCAGTTGGTTAGAACGCCGCCCTGTCACGGCGGAGGTCGACGGTTCGAGTCCGTTCCAGGTCGCCATTTTTTATTTAAGTTAAAACTTAAAATGTTGATGTGGAATTTTAAGTTTCACATTTTATTTTTTTATAAGCCTCGATAGCTCAGTTGGTAGAGCAAAGGACTGAAAATCCTTGTGTCACTGGTTCGATTCCAGTTCGAGGCACCAACTAAAAGACTTTAGATTATATCTTAGGTCTTTTTTTATTTTTGTTTAATATTGTTGAAAGTACAACTTGACAATCTGTGTATATATATATTATTCTATAATAATAATTAAATATGATATTTCTTGCCTAGGTGAGAAAATTTTAAACTAGGCTTTAAGTCTAGTTTTTTGTGTTTTATAAATGGTATGGAAGGGATGTGATATAATTTTATATTTTATAAATTAATTTTAGAGGAGGAATTTATATGTTAAAGAAAATACTTATTGGAGTGATGATTTTTATAATTGGAGTTATTGTTGGAGCGTTATTAGTATGTTTTTGTAGAAATATGATGCTTGCGATACCACCAAAGGTAGTGGATTATAATAAAGAATCTCAAAAAAGAATTGAAGAAGAGAATCAAAGGTTAAAAGAAAAAAAGCAATTGCCTGCTAATATGATGTCAGTTAACACGTCAGGGGAATTAAGTAAAGATACTCAAAATGAAATAGATGCAGTAAAGAAAAAAGGAGAACAATCTATAAAAGAAACACTGGAGCAAGCTGAGAAAGTACTTAATATAATGAGAAAATATAAAAATAAAGAATTAGAAGATTTTTATAAATTGGTAGGAACGAGGGATCTTACAAAAGTTGATGTAAAATATGCTCCAAATTTTAATCAAATAGTTTTTGATATGTATAGATATTCGAATATTACTAAAGAAGAGAAAGAGATTTTAAAGGAATATTTAACAGATGGATTGGATAGTTATAATTATCAAGCAAATCTAAAGTTATTAGAGGAAATAAAAAAAGAATTTGATATAAAATATTAGAAATTAAGTATATTAAATGGGATTAAAAATATTAATATGTGATATATATTTATTTTTTTTATTTTGTAAAGTAAGGAAAATGAAAATTATGAAAAAAAGTATAAAAATTGTATTGATATCAATAATAGGTCTAATATTTTTATTTAGTATATTGGGAATTATTGATTATCAAATGGTAAAAAATTCTAAAGAACCGATTTTTTGTTATTATAAAGATGTAATGAGAGATGGTGGAAGTAAAGTTTATGAGGGAATTGGATATGTAATTGTAAATTATTATAATCCAATTTTGAATGAACATAAACTTCGTATAGGTATTTTACATTATCCTAAAGATCCATTTCCACCAGAATCAAGATTGTTAAAGTGATTTAAGTTTTTAATATTTGTTATAATTTGAAATATTCCTGTTAATATTTAGAAAAAAAGTAAAAAAAATGAAATATTTCCTTGATTTTCCAACCAAAATATGGTATATTGTAAATAGCTAATAAAAAGGAGGAATGTGAGATGAAATCAACAGGTATTATAAGAAATATTGATACTTTAGGAAGAATTGTTATTCCTATGGAGATGAGAAACAAATTGAAAATATCAGAGAAAGATCCAATTGAAATCCATGTAGAAGGAAATACAATTTCTTTAAAGAAGTATGAACCTGATTGCACTTTTTGTGGAAGCTCAAAAAATGTAGTTGAGTATAAGGGTAAAAATATTTGTGAAAAATGTTTAGCTGAATTAAAAAATATGTAATAAATTAATGCATTTTAAAAAACCATCATTATCTAAGTTAAAATCTTAGTAATGGTGTTTTTTTTGTATTATATAATAAAAAAATACAACCTCGTGTGGAGGTTGTATGAATGTTATTAGTCAATGTTAAACGCTTTAATACCAGGGTATACTGCATTTTCGCCTAATTCTTCTTCAATTCTTAATAATTGATTGTATTTTGCAACTCTTTCAGATCTACTTGGAGCACCTGTTTTGATTTGGCATGTATTTAATGCTACAGCTAAATCAGCAATTGTTGTGTCAGCTGTTTCACCACTTCTGTGTGATGTAACTGCTGTGTAACCAGCTTTGTGAGCCATTTTAATTGCTTCTAATGTTTCTGAGATTGAACCGATTTGGTTTAATTTGATTAGGATTGAGTTTCCAGCTTTCATGCTGATTCCTTTTGATAATCTTTCTGTGTTTGTAACAAATAAATCGTCACCAACTAATTGAATTTTCTTTCCTAATCTTTCTGTTAATAGTTTCCAACCTTCCCAGTCTTCTTCATCTAAACCGTCTTCTAATGAAATGATAGGGTATTTGTTTACTAAACTTTCCCAGTGATCTATTAATGTTTCAGAAGTGAAATGTGTACCTGCTTTTGGTAATACATATTCGCCTTTTTTATCACCTTTCCATTCACTTGTTGCAGCATCAATTGCTAACATGAAATCTTTGCCAGCTTCATATCCAGCTATTTTGATTGCTTCAAGAATTAATTCAATAGCTTCTTCATCTGTTTTAACGTCTGGAGCGAATCCACCTTCGTCACCAACTGATGCAGCTAATCCTCTTGATTTTAAGATTTTTTGTAAAGCATGGAATACTTCACTACACCATCTTAAAGCTTCTTTGAATGAAGGAGCGCCTACTGGCATAATCATAAATTCTTGTGTATCAACAGTGTTTGTAGCATGTGCACCACCGTTTAAGATGTTCATCATGGGAACAGGTATTCTGTTTCCATTGATTCCACCCAAGAATCTATATAAAGGAATATCTAGAGCGTTTGCAGCAGCTCTTGCAACAGCTATTGAAACTGCTAAGATTGCGTTTGCACCTAATTTTGATTTGTCCTTTGTTCCATCAGCTTTGATCATAGCAGCATCAACAGCATAAATGTCCATTGCATTCATTCCGATAATTGTGTCAGCGATTGTTGTGTTGATATTTTCAACAGCTTTTGTAACACCTTTTCCTAAGTAACGGCTTTTATCACCATCTCTTAATTCTAAGGCTTCAAATTCACCTGTTGAAGCACCACTTGGAGCAGTTCCTCTTGCAACTGTACCATCAATAAGAGTAACCTCTGCTTCAACAGTTGGATTTCCTCTTGAGTCTAGAATTTCTCTTCCAACTACATTTGTTATTTCTAAATATAACATTAGAAAACCTCCTTATAAATATAAAATTGCATATTTATGCAATACAAATCATATCACACAATTTTGAAAAATAACAGCTTTTTCGGTTGATTTATACAAAAAAATTGAATTTTGTGATAAAATTTATTGTAGGAGGAAGGTATGAAATATAAGTATGTACATAGAGTAAAATATTATGAAACTGATAAAATGGGAATTACTCATCATTCTAATTATGTGAGATGGATGGAAGAAGCTAGAGTTAGTGCAATGGATGAAATGGGGTATTCTTTTAAAAAAGTTGAAGATTTAGGGTTTGCTTCACCAATGCTTGAATATAATGTTAAAATTATGCATTCTTCAACTTTTGATGATAATGTGGAAGTGGTTGTTTGGATAAGTGAATATAATGGTTTAAAGATGAAGTTTTCTTATGAAATGTTTTTAAATGATAAAATAATTGCGAAATGTGAATCTGTTCATTGTTTTACAAATGTAAAAACTGGTTTTCCTGTTAGATTAAATAAAAGTTGTAAGGAAATTGATGATTTATTTAGAGAGGTTATGAATTAATGAAATTAAATATTGTTATGATTGAACCTGAGATACCACAAAATACAGGGAATATTGCTAGAACTTGTGCAATAATTGGAGCTAAATTACATTTGGTGTATCCTTTAGGTTTTGTTATTGATGATAAAAAACTTAAAAGATCTGGACTTGATTATTGGGATAAGCTTGATATTGAATATCATGATTCTTTGGGTGCTTTTTTGAATAAATATAAACCTGAAGATAACAACATGTTTTATGCTACTACGAAGGGGCAACATTGTTATTCTGATGTTGATTATAAATCTTTTGGAGATAAAGAAATCTATATTTTATTTGGAAAAGAGAGTAAAGGGCTTCCTGAAGATTTACTTCAAAAGTATATTGAGAATACAATTAGGATTCCTATGAGACCTGTACTTAGATCACTTAATTTAGCTAATTCAGTTGCTATCATTGCTTATGAAGTTTTTAGACAATTTGATTTCGATGGGTTGCAGGATATTAGTGATTATTTTGGTGATTGATTATAGATTTTTTTATGATGGGAGATTGTTTTAATTTTATTTGTATATTACTTGAAAAAAACTGTTAGACGTATATAATATATTTAATAAAGGATGCATGTTTAATTTAAATATTAAAATAAATGGGGATACTTAATATGAGAATAAAAAACTTTTTATTAAATGATATAATAATATGCATCTTTTCACTCATATTAGGTTAAAAATTTTATGAAAAAACTATCTACTAAAAAGTTTGTTTTTATAATTGTAATTATTTTTATTTTATTTATATTTCAGGGCGTATGGAATTTTATTGATTTTGATAGACAAGCGTCTAGTGAAGACATGAGAAGTATGGGGATAGAGAGAATTAATGAGATAAAAAGTCATATAATTAAAAATAGTTTCTCACCTGGAATAGTTAAATTTAATTTTATGAGTGGAATAGGTGTTTTTGTTCCGATTTTAATAATTATAATTGGATATGACTATAATAAAATAAAGAATAATCATATTAAATTCAATATTGGGAAAAATGATAAATATTTTAAGGAATTAAATAAGGAAAAAATTCAATTAGCTTTATTTAATGTAGGTATACTTGTTTTTATATATATATTTATTTTTATAATTAGTCTTATTTTTGGTGAAATTGGAACGAATACAATATATGGAAAAAATTTAATAAATAGTACAAGTATTTTGTATTATATGTGTGCAAATGAAATTGGATATGCAATTTTTACTATTAGTACTGTATCAATAGCAACATTTATTTCATCATTATTAACATTTTATTTAATTGATTATTTTGGATTTATAAAATCAGCTATTATTTATTTAGCTTATATGTGGGTTGGAACTGTTATAATATATAATATAATAAATACTTTATTTATAGAATATGATATTATTGCACAGATTTTAAAAAATTTGGCTCCAATGCACTCTTTTATGGGAATTACTGAAACATCATCTTCGGTAATTACAGTATTATGTTCATACATTAGTATAATTTGGCCAATAATCTGCTTAAAACTTACTCGAAAATACGAGGTAGCTTAAATGAAAAAAATAAGAAAAATTATTTTTATACTTTTTAAACTTTGTATTTTATCATTATTAATTAATTCAATATTACTTTTTATATCTGAGAGTAAAGTACCATTGAGTGATTTTATAAATCAAGGATTTAAATCAGTATATATTATAAATAATAATGGTGAAAATGAATTTATTTTTATAAAAATTGTAACTTTATTGGCAATATATTTAGTTATGGATATGAATTTAATTTATCATGTTTCTTATTTATCGAGTGGAATGAAAGAAATTGTTAAATATCATTCTAAGAATAAATTGGAATATATTAAACATTTAATTATTATTTCGCAAAAAGCGATTTTAGTAAGTTTATTGTATTGGATTTATGGGCTTTTGATATGTATTTTCATTTTCAATAAAGTTTTTATAAATAATATTAATGATATTTTTATATTAATTGGATTTATATTATTAAATTATTTTGTAGCAATTTTTATAGTTATTTTTGGTTATAATTCATTGATAGTTATTTTAATGTTTGTGTCAAAATATTTTATATTTTCTGTTTTTTTGGGAAAAGAAGATATATTGATATATATAATGATTATTGTAATATTTGGTTATTTTTTAAATAATAGAAAAGTGAGGAATATATTATGGAGATTATAATAAAAAATGGTAAAAAGGCTTTTGGAGATAATGTTATTTTTGAAAATATTAATATGAAATTTGAAAAAGGAAAATTTTATTTGATTAAAGGTTATAATGGATGTGGTAAAACGGTATTATTAAAAACAATATGTGGTTATATGTTTTTGACTAGTGGAAGCGTTTTTCAAGATGATATTGAAATAGGAAGAAAAAATAGATATATTAAAGATGCTGGAATTGTTATTGAGAATCCACAATTTTTATCCCATTTAACTATGTTGGAAAATTTGAATTTATTAAAGAAAATGTCAAAAAAAATTACTGATGAAAAAATTAATGAATGGATTGAAAAATATAATATTGATAAATTCAAAAATACTAAATTTAAAAATTTATCGCTTGGAACAAAACAAAAAATGGTTCTAATTCAAGCATTTATTCATGAACCTGAAATATTGATTTTAGATGAACCTTTTAATGCCTTGGATGCTGAGAGTTTAAAAATGACTGAAGAATATATAAAATCTATCAAAGATAATGTAATTATTATATTAAGTACTCACATAAATGATAATATTAAATATATGTCTGATTATGAATATGTTTTTAACGATAGAAAATTAGAACTAATTAATGAATAATTTGTTTGGAAGCCTGAATAGGCTTCTTTTTTAATTGACATTATTGTGTATGATTGATAATATAAGTTAAATCTATAACTTAATAGAAAAGGGAGGACGAATTGAAGAATTTTTTATTGATTGATGGTAATTCAATTATGAATAGAGCTTTTTATGGTATTATGGG
>CAURYI010000034.1:0-8619 GCA_963529075.1 uncultured Eubacteriales bacterium | reverse complement strand
ACTATAAGCTAACAATAGCTTTTTACGCTCTCCATTGAATAAGCTTTTATTTTCTAAACTTTATTTGCTTAACAGGTACAACTTTTGACATCAATACCTCACACTCCACATGAAACGAGTGAACATCAAATATGTCAAGTAGTCATATCTGTATGTTCAAACATGTCTATATACCTTTTAACGATCGCATAAGGTTATCGTTAAAGGTATTAACGATATAAACTAATATTTGTTTATTTTTGATACTCCTTTATTTTATATCTATACTCATCCAGAAGTTGTCTTGAATAAATTTTTTCATTTGTTGAATCTCTGACTTCTTTCCATAGAATAGCAGCAACTTTTAACTTATTAAAATAAAAATCGCTAAATTTATCTGAGCTAAAGTCCTTTAGGAATTGATTCCATTGACAAACTGAATGATCATACTTAGCATAGTTTGACTCGCCATAGTATACTTTCAGCATATCTTGAATTGTAAAATTTAAGTCATTCTCAGCTTTCACTTTTCGCCAAGCTGTAGCCATGTCAGCATTAAATTTAAACGGTTCAACACCTGTTACAACCGAAAAATACTCTCTAAATTTTTGGTTAAAGGAAAATCCACATTCAAGCAATGAAGAATTTAATGTTATCGCTTCGGCTTGTTTTTTATTTACTTTCCTTATAAACTTTTCTATTTTATTTCCATTAAAATATTGTTCTATAATATGATTCAGCTCCTGCTTTGTAACTCTATATTCTAATCCAAGAGACTTACAAATTTGCGAAAGCTCTTCTCGATACCAATAGTATCTGTTAAATTCCTCAAATGATTTTATATTGCTAAAATCCACTCGATTTTCTTTCAACTACTTACCTCCAACTTCTAATTTTTCTTTGCTTAAAAATGAATCCCATTTTATAATTCCATAAACTCTTTAGCAAACTTTACGACAAGTTCATAATTAAGTACAATGGATAAGGTTTCATTATTATGATCTGTTGACGTCCAATTATATGATCCGTACATTACATAGTTCATATCTATGATACAAAACTTAAACATACGTTCCATACTCCGGATTATTTATATCGCGACATCGAATTTGCACAACAGTGCTATCGTCTCCACATGGCTCGTATAGCAAAAATTATCAACCGGAACAATCTGCTCAACCCTATATTTATCTTCAAGTTTAACTAAATCCCTAACCAATGTGGCAGGATTGCAACTAATATAAACAATTTTATCTAGATTAAGTTTATTTAAATTTTCAATTGTTGCATCATCCAAGCCCCTACGTGGCGGATCCACAAAAACAATGTTAGGAACAACTCCATCTTCTTTCAATAATTTATCAAAAGCAAACTCAACATCACCAACAATGAAATCAATATTTTTAACATTATTTAAAATTGCATTTTGCTTAGCATTCTCAACAGCAGCATCAACAATCTCTATACCATAAACTTTTGATACATACTCAGACGCAAAAATTCCAATTGTACCAATTCCACAATATAAATCACAAATAATATCATCCTTCTTCAAAGCAGCCATTTCAATACCAAGATTATACATAACCTCAGTCTGAGTAGTATTAACCTGATAAAATGAATTAGGAGAAATAACAAACTTATATTTTCCAAGTAAATCTTCTATAATTCCATCACCATAAATTGTATGATTTTCTCCAGATAACACTACATTTGTATTCTTGTTATTGATATTTATAACAACAGTTCGTATATTTGGAAAGTTTGATACCAAAGCATTTACATCAATATACACATTATTATCTGTTTGAACTAAAACCACCATAACCTGATTCGTATTTTTAGCAAAACGAATCATAATATTTCTTAAAGAGCCAGTATTATTCACTTCATCATAAATTGTTCCATTATAATTATCAATTATATATCTTGCAATTTGCTGTGAAATTTCAGATTGAATAAAGCATTCTTCAAAAGGAACTACTTTATGAGTTCTAGAAGAATAAATACCAAAATTTTTATTTCCATCATCATCAATACAAACAGGATAAATAGCTTTATTTCGGTAATAATCAACATTATCCATTCCTATTGTATCTTCAACAATTACCTTATTCTTTAAACTCTTATTTACTAAATTTTGAACTTTTTCCCTCTTTATTACAAGTGTTTCTCTATAATCTATATGTCTTAAACTACAACCACCACAAGTTTTATAAGTTTTACAATCAGGTTCAACCCTATATTTTGATTTTTCAATTATATTTAAAATTTTCGCAAAAGCATGTGTTTTTAGTACTTTTAAAATCAAAATCTCACATTTTTCGCCCCTCATTGCATTTTGAACAAAAACAGTAAAACCATCTATTTTAGCAATACCTTCGCCATCAATGCCATAATCAATAATGTCAACAACATACTTCTCATTTTTATTAACAATATTATTCTTCATCTTTTTTCTCAATCTCATCTTCAATTTTATCAACTTTTTCTTTAACTTCAGTTAATCTATTATCACTAATTTGATCCATAAAACCATTTAAATCAAATTGTTGTAATAATTCCTTTGTATCATCATTAATATCAATTCCCAAATCTTCTAAAAATTTATGTTTCATAACTTTCTCCATTCCTATTAATGCTTACATTTTAACATTTTTTAGATATTTCTTCAATAAAAATAAACCCTCATTGTTAAATTTTATATTCAACAATTTAGGTTTATTATAAATCAAACTATTTAATTGCAGCTTGCATTTCTGCTTTTAAATCTTTTGCATCATCCATACCTTCATCATATTCAAGAATTCCTTGAATAAATCCACTTAAAAAAGCTTTGTCCTGTTTACCAAGTTTCTCATTCTTATAAATATCAAGCACTATTTTATAAAATTTAGAACGAATATTTATATCTTCAACAGTAGCCCAATCCCTTGTATTTGCTTCTTTGTAAAATTCTTCTAATTGTGCCTTTCTATATTTTCCTATAATATCAAGAAGTCTTCTTTGTGCTTCAGCCTGTCTTTGTTGCTGAGTCATATTATTATAATTAGTATTATTATATTTATTAAATCCTTTATTAACTTTAAAAACAACTATTACAACCACTAAAATAATAATTTGAATAATAAAATAAAGTACTTTTTTTCCAAAATAATTTCTCATATAATTCTCCTTTTAAATTCTATTTAAATTATAACAAAAACTTATTTTCCTATCAATACTTTTATAAAACAAAAGCACAATACGCCTATCAAATTAAACAAATTAAACATTTTAAATAAAATGAAATAAATAAACTGGGTAGTCAAATACCACCCAGTTAACTTAATTTTCATTTTAAATATTTATCTAAAGATTCAACTCTAAATCTTGGATCAGGCATTTGGCTTGTTGGAACAAATCCTGGTTTTGCATTAATAATATCAGGTATTCTATTTACAATATCAGCACAAGTTAATCTAACAGTATCAGGTCTTTCAACACTAACAGTTGTATCAGGCTCACCAATAACTGACCAAACATTTTTATCAAATTCTGTTTCATCATAAACTTTACCAATACATTCTGCTTCAATTTCTACGCCTTCAGCTGTTTTAGCTGTAACAACAGCACTCATACCTGTTGCATCTCCAGCTTTAACATCCATTCCAAGTGTTGTTGAATGAATATCTTTAACATTAGTTTGTGGCACGCATTTTTGAGACATTTCAGTAATATGATATCCTAATTTATCTGCAAGCCAACCCACAACATTCCACATATAGCTTGGTGCAAAAGTTCCTTCTGCAACTTGTTTCTTAATTTCTTCATTTGACAATTCTGAAGGTTTTGCAATTTTTTCGTCAAATTCTGCAAGTGTTAAACCAGCTCCATGAACTTCTGCAAGTGCAATACCATAATCTTCAACATTATAACTTGAAGAACCCTTAATTTTAGTAATATTATGAATTGAACCAGCCAATGTACTAATTAAATTGCCCCAGAAAATATCTTGATATCCACCACCAGTAACAGTTACACCATTTTCTTTAGCTGCTCTATCAATTTCATCAAAAACTAATTTATTACTATTTTCTGCAAAAAAAGCTTCTTCACAGGTAGTAACAACATTAACTTTTCCATTTACTAAAGTTAAAACAACATCTCTTAATTCTTCAATTAAACTTCTTGTTGTAACAATAGCGATATCAGCACTATTATTTTTCAAAAAATCAGCTAAATCTGCTAAATTTTGTACTTTAACTCCTTTATCTTCTGTTTCCATTAAAGTTCCAATATCTTTACCAATAACATGTTCACTAATATCAAAAGCACCAACAATTTCAGCACCTTTTTCATAAACATATCTCATTGAATATTTACTCATCTTTCCACATCCAATTTGTAAAACTTTAATCATATATAAAACCTCCTTATAGTTTATGACATCATTATATTAATAAACCTCTCATAAATTCAATGACATTAATTTTACATTTATTAAAATAAATAAATAGCTAATAAAAAAGCTGTGCAATCAAATGCACAGCCCAAATTTATGATTCTTTAATCTTTTCAATCAAAGTAAATATGATTAACATTGTTAAATTCGCAATAACAATTGTTGCACCAGTACTAATTTTATAAGCATAAGAAAAATACATACCAAATATAAAACACACAATACTAACAATTCCAGAACTAATAATAACTCTTTTAAAACTCTTAAACAATCTCATAGAAATAATTGCTGGAAAAATTATAATACTACTAATAAGCATTACTCCCATCATTCTCATTCCTATAACAATTACAACTGCTGATAAAACTGCAATCAAATTAGTATATCTGCCAACTTTCAGACCAGATACCTTTGCAAATCCTTCATCAAAAGTAACTATAAATATTTTTCTATAAAAAACAACAAATAACACAATAACGATAATACTAACAACTATACTCAATATTACATCATTCATATTCATTGCCAATATACTACCAAACATAAAATTTTCAACATCAGTATTTAGCCCAGTTGTAACAGATGTAACCGCAACACCTATCGCTAATGCTGAAGAAGAGATTATAGCAACAATGCTATCACTCTTTATTTTTTTATTATCACCAATCTTAAGCAAAATAATTGATGTAATCATAACTATTGGAATAGAAATAAATAAAGGTGAAGTCATTCCAAGTGATGTAGCAACTGTTAATACACCAAATCCAACATGTGATAAACCATCACCAATCATACTATATCTCTTTAAAACCAAAGTAACACCGATTAACGCTGCAGATAAAGTGATTAATATACCAACAATCATTGCTCTTTGTATAAAAGGATATGACATCATTTCAATAATTACATTAAACATTATTCATCCCCCTTAAACATTTTATAATTAATAGCACTCCCCTCAAATTGCACTTTTCCTTCATGAATCTCTATAACATTATCAGCATATTTTAACGCACGATCAATATCATGTGAAACCATCATAATTGTAATCTTTTCATGATTTTTTAAATGATCAAGCAATTCATAAATTTGTTTAGCAATACTTGGATCAAGCCCATTTGTCGGTTCATCCAAAACAATTAATTTTTCAGTAGCACAAACAGCACGTACAATTAATACTCTTTGCTGCTGACCACCGGATAAATCTGAAAATGTGGTCTTTCTAATATCATATAATTCAAGATGTTTCATTAAATTAATAACTTTTTCATAATCATCTTTTTTATAAAAAACACTATTAATATGATTAGAAATAGTTCCAGACATAATAATCTCCTCTATTGAAGCCGGAAAATTTGATTGAATCTCAGTTTTCTGTGGTAAATAACCAATCCTATCAATTTTCTTAATCTCTCCCGTATATCCCTTATTAAGTCCTAAAATACATTTTAATAATGTACTCTTGCCAGAACCATTTTCACCAACGATACAAGTAAATTTACCTTCTTTAATATTTAAACTAATTCCATTTAAAACATTTTTTTTAGTCGGATAACTAAAAAACAAATTAGATACTTCAATTAACCCCATTTTTACCTCTTTATTATTGTAACGCTGCTTTTAAAACACTTAAGTTTCTTGTCATTAAAGAAACATAAGTTTCACCATTTTTATAGTCATCAAGTGAAACATTGTGTAAAGTTTGAATTTGCATTGCTTTTGCACCATTTCCAGCTTCTTTAGCAACTGTGTTAGCAACTTTACCATCATTTAACTCAATATAAAGAACAACAGGTGTGTTATTCTTTTTAACAATCTTAACTAATCCAGCAATTGTCTTGCTACTTGGCTCAAACTCTGTACTACATCCATTAAATGCTGCACTTGCTTTTAAACCATAATAATTTAAGAAATATTGCATAGGCATTTTATCCCCAAATACAAGTCTATCCCTAACTTTAGCCTTAACTATTGCTTTAATTTCATTATCTAAATTATCAATTTGCGCAATATATTCATTTGCATTTTTTGTATATTTATATGCATTTTGTGGATCTATTTCCCCCATCTTTTCTGATAAATACTTAACCATTTTCTTAGCATTTTCAGGAGAAGTCCAAATATGTTCATCAAACGCACCTTCAACTTCTTCCTCTTCTTCTTCTGGCTCTGCACCATCAACATCTTGCTCTTCAATAGTTTTTACACTATCAGTAACTTTAATTGCTGTAAATTTAGATTTATCAAAATCAGATTTTAATATTTTATCAGCCCAAGCTTCCATTGTTCCACCAATATATACAAAAACATTGGCTTTTTGAACATCTGCAATATCCTGCGCTGTTGGATCAAATTTGTGTGCATCCTTTCCAGGTCCTAATAAAAACTTCAAATCAATTTTATCAACACCTTTTGTAACTGCACGTAAAAAATCATAGCTAGCAAAATTACTTGCTACAACATTTATCTTTGTTTCCTCTTTCTTTTCTACCTTTTTAGTAGGCTTAACAACTAAAAATATAATTGCTGCCCAAATTAAAATTAATACTACAATTAAAATAATCTTTTTTAATTTCATAATTCCTCCTATTTTCTATTTTCTCTACAATCTCCACAAGTTCCTAAAATAGTAATTTTACCAGAATCAATTTCAAAATTCTGTTTTTTTAAAGCTTCACTACAAGTTTTATTTAATTCCTCACTGTCAAAATGAATTAATTTGCCACATTTCTCACACATCAAATGATAATGATCACTGCGTTTCTTACAATCACTATTATATTGATAGCAATACCCCTGCGCATTACTCAAAGGAATCTTAGTAACAGAGCCTTGTTCAATCAACGAATTTATAATTCGATATATTGTCGTTAATCCAATTTCATTTCCTAAAACCGATTTAATATCACTTATTGATAAATGCTTACATTCATTTTCTTTTAAAAATTTAATTATAACTTCTTTTTGTCTTGTATTTCGCTCTTTCCCCATATTCACCATTCTTTCTTATTGGAAATCGTTTTCATTATTATATAACCTTACATTTAATTTTTCAAGTGATTTTTATAAAATTCCATAAAAAAAGCACCCCTTGAGGGGTGTGTTGGTTAGTTTTTTCCTTTCTATTAATTAGTATATTAACACATCTACTCCGAAATCTTCTTCGACAGCTTCTATGAATTTTAGACCTCTTTTTATTAAACTCTTTAACTTCAAGCCTTTTCCAAGAGGAAAACGCTCTACATACTTCTCTATAGCATCTCTGCTATCTCCAAATGCTGCAAACTCATTAATATCGAACGCAGCTTTATATACATTATTTATGTATTCATTTTCGAATTCATCAGACAAGTATGCTCCGTAAATTGCAATAGCTTTGATAAAATCTTCAAAAATATAAACTGTACCTAAAAAGTCAAAATTATCATCTTCAGATTTTTCTTTTAACTGTTTATTTATATTATACAGAATTTTCTTGTTGCTTTTGTCATCATATTTATTTATTCTTAGCAATCTTAATGTAAACAAATTAAACATATTTTACCATAAAACTAACCAACACTAGATTATATTTATAATTCTAGTGAACATATAATCCGTTCCATAATTGAAACACATTTGTAATATTTATGCAACTTTAAAATATCACTTCATATTAATTTAAATACCTAATTCACTCTATAATGCCCTATTATATACTCATATCCATAAAATTCTAAAATATCTTCTTCATAATTTAATTGTGTAACACTGCCATGATGTATTAAATAAGGAATCCCCCTTTTGTTTCTATTATCAGATATTATTCCTATATGATCTTTAAAAACTATTATATCTCCCCCTTGCCACTCTTCTATTTTTTTTAAATCAGTTGTTAAAGAAATAAAATTATTTTTAAAATATACATTTAAATTTCTAACTCTTCTAAAATCAATATTTATATCTTCTTTATCAATATTATATTTATCTTTATTCTTAATAATATCCTCATTTACAAGATTTCTTAAATCATATCCAGCATTTTTTAATCCATATCCAATAACATCCGTACAAACACCATATTTATCATCCGGATAGCCTGTTTCATAATACTTACTTTTATATTTTGGCCTTTTTGAAATATATTTTTTAACATTATTCAATATATCTGTTTGATCATCAATTCCATCATTATCCTTATCATATTTACTTACATA
>CAURYI010000033.1:0-8940 GCA_963529075.1 uncultured Eubacteriales bacterium | reverse complement strand
CCAAGCAGATTTTTTGAATTAGGAATATCAGAAGCAGACATGATTGGAACAGCAGCAGGAATGGCAACATGTGGAAAAAAGCCATTTGTAGCGACATTTGCCGCATTTGCAACAGGCAGAGTTTATGATCAAATACGTTGCAGTATTGCATACCCAAATTTGAATGTAAAAATTATTGGAACACATGCAGGAATAACAGTTGGAGAAGATGGAGCAACACATCAAATGCTAGAAGACATCAATTTAATGAGAGCGATGCCAAACATGGTTGTAGTTTCGCCATCCGATGATATACAAGCAAAAGCACTAATAAAACAATTAGCAGAATACGAAGGACCAGCATATGTTAGATTATCAAGAATGAAAACACCTGTAATATATGAAGGCTTAACCGAAGACAATTTTGAAATCGGAAAGGGAATACAAATCGGAAAAGGAACTGATGCAACAATATTTGCAACAGGAGACTTATTATCAGAAGCGTTAAAAGCACAAAAATTATTGAAGAAAGCAAATTATGATATAAGAGTTGTAGATATCCATACAATAGCTCCAATAGATGAAGAATTAATTATAAAATGTGCACAAGAAACTAATAAATTATATTCTTTAGAAAATCATAGCATAACAGGTGGATTGGGAACAGCAATCGCAGAAGTACTTTGCGACAATTATCCACATCAATTAACCAGATTTGGAATGGAAAATGAATTTGGAAGATCAGGGACACCTGCAGATTTATTAAAATATTATAAATTAGATGCAGAATCAATTGTAAATAAAATATTATTAGAAAAATAAGAAAACACCCTCGAATTATTAACTTCGAGGGTGTTAAGCTTTACATCAGGAATATCATCGCCATAAATAATACTACGTCAAATGCAAATGCAGCAAAGAATTCTCCACCAAATGCAAATAAGAGTATCATAATAGCAGATAATGCTAGTCCAATCCAAGAAACAATATTCTTGAATCTTATGGCTAAAATAGACACAAATGTTATTCCTACAAGGGAAAGTGTTGCTGTCGCAATGGCATGCCCATGTGCATGGACATCTATTACAACAAGTGTCACAAATGCCCAAATAAACAGGCCTTGTAACACAAACAACAACAATTTGAATTTTCTAGATAGTAGGATTGCAGCAATTGCCAATCCTGCTCCTAAAAAAGTTAGCCATAATGGAACCTTAGGAGAAGCAAGGCTTGCACCTAATGCCACTCCCAGGAAATAAACAATGAAAAACGGATTTTCATTGTCCAGTCTGTTATACAGCATAATGGTAGAACCCAAATACGCTACTACTAGTAGCAGCATGAATAGAGCATTCATAGTAACCTCCTTATTCAAATTACAGTAAGCATTTCAAGAACGATACTTACTGGGATAAGGGAAAGTCCAAAAGTGACAATTCCCATTAATTTAAGCTCCGGATCCTTTCTCATTGGAAAAGACAGGATTATATAGAGAATCCATAAAGCAGCAATGATTGGAATAAATCCAAACCATTGTTTTAAGATCACTGCAATCAGAGGCAGCACTATTTGAAAACAGTATTTCAGTGCATTCTTAGAAAACTTTGCCGTGACTAAGATGAAGACAGGATAAAATCCTGCAGTCATTATTAACAACAATATCCGCCCAAGTAAAGCTAAGGACGAAAGATTAAAATAAGTCATTTTTTATCCTCCTTTATTTTAATGATTATTAAGACAATTATAACATATATAATACTAAAAAACAAAAAAGCTCCAATATTATTGGAACTTAAACTGGTGACTCTTACGGGAATCGAACCCATGATTCAGCCTTGAGAGGGCTGCGTCTTAGCCGCTTGACCAAAGAGCCATATAAAACTAAAAACATTATACATTATATAAAAAAACAAGTCAATATAATATTTATAATAATAAGTCAGTCTTTGCACTAAGAAAAAAACAATGATATAATCGCATCATTGAAATAAAAAAAGGAGGAAATAACTTTGAAATATAGAAATTTAGTAAATGGTGAATGGAAGGAATCAAATAATGAAATAGAATCATATTCACCAATAGACAATAAATTATTAGGAACAGTTCCAGCAATGACAAGAGAAGAAGTTGATGAAGCAATGAAATCAGCAAGAACAGCTCTAAAATCATGGAAGGAATTAGCTCCAGTAGAAAGAGCAAAATACTTATATAAGGCTGCAGATATAATAGAAGAAAGAAAAGAGGAAATAGCAAAAGTTGTTGCAGAAGAAGTATGTAAAGATTACAAATCAGCAGTAAGCGAAGTTGTTAGAACAGCAGAATTGATTAGATATACAATTGAAGAAGGTCTTAGAATAACAGGCGAAATAACAAATGGTGGAGGATTCGAAGCAGGAAGTAAAAATAAATACTCAATAATCGAAAGAGAACCAGTAGGAGTAGTACTAGCAATAGCACCATTCAATTATCCAGTAAACCTATCAGGTTCAAAAATAGCACCAGCTCTAATTTCAGGAAATACAGTAGTATTCAAACCAGCAACACAAGGAGCAATGAGTGGCCTAGAACTAGCAAAAGCATTCGCAGATGCAGGAATTCCAGCAGGTGTATTAAATACAGTAACAGGTAAAGGATCAGTAATTGGAGATTATCTAATTGAACATCCTGAAGTTAACTTTATTAACTTTACAGGAAGTACAGAAGTAGGACAAAGAATAGGAAGATTAGCAGGAATGAAACCTATTTTATTAGAATTAGGTGGAAAAGACGCAGCGGTAGTATTAGAGGATGCGGATTTAGAAAAAGCAGCAAAAGATATTATTGGAGGGGCATTCAGCTATTCAGGACAAAGATGTACAGCAATAAAAAGAGTATTAGTAATGGAAAGCGTTGCAGACAAATTAGCAAGTTTATTACAAGAAGGAATAAATAAACTAACAGTAGGATTACCATTTGACAATGCAACAATCACACCATTAATAGACACAAAAGCAGCAGATAACGTTGAAGAATTGATAAAAGATGCATCAAACAAAGGTGCAAGAGCATTAACAGAGATCAAAAGAGAAGGTAATTTAATTTATCCAGTATTATTTGATAATGTAACATTGGATATGAAATTAGCATGGGAAGAACCATTTGGACCAGTATTACCAATCATTAGAATAAAATCAGTTGAAGAAGCAATTGAAATTTGCAATAAATCAGAATATGGCTTACAATCAGCAGTATTTACAAAAGATTTTGCAAAAGCATTCAAAATTGCAAAAGAATTAGAAGTAGGAACAGTACAAATTAACAATAAAACACAAAGAGGACCGGATAATTTTGCATTCTTAGGAGTAAAAGGATCAGGTGCAGGAGTACAAGGTATAAAATACAGCATTGAAAGCATGACAAGAGTAAAATCAATTGTATTCGATATTTAACATTAGAATAATAAAGGGGCGTTGCAAAAAAATGCAATAGCTCCTTTTTATTTTCATGAAAAAGTGCTATAATAAGATAGATTTTGGAGGAAATAGACATGAAAAATAGAAAATGGTTAATCATTGCATTAATAATATTAATTCTACTTTTAATTACAGTAGGTATAATAGGAATATTTTTAGTAAATAAAATTAATTCAAAAATAGATAAAATTGATTATCAAGAAATAAATAAAGAAGATTTAGGTATTTCAGAAGAACAAAAAAAATCAAAATTCAGAAATATAGCAATATTGGGAACTGACTCACGATATGATGATTATAATGATTTTGCTAGAACAGATTGCATCATGATATTAAGCATCAACACAGAAACAAATAAAATGAATTTATTTTCAATATACCGTGATACATTTACGAAAATGACATTAGATGGTAAAGAAAAGTATGATAAAATAAATCATGCTTTTTATGGTGGAGTAACAAATACTTTAAAAACAATCAATCAAAATTTCGATTTAAATATAACAGAATATATAATGATAGATTTTGAAACGGTAGCAGCAATGGTTGACCAAGTTGGAGGAGTAAGCGTAAATATAACATCAGAAGAATTAAAAGTAATTAATACTCCAATAAAAGAAAACAACAGAGTAATAGGAGCTTCATCAAAAACATTAACTACAACAGGAAAACAACAATTAAATGGTGTTCAAGCATTAGCTTATGGCAGAATAAGATATACAACAGGTGGAGACTATAGAAGAACTGAAAGAATGAGAACTATTTTAGAAAAAGTATTTGCAAAATTAAAGACAAAAAATATAAAAGAAATAGATGATATCACAAATAAAATTTTGCCAAAAGTAAAAACCAATATAACAAAAGAACAAATAAAAGAATTATTACCAAAATTCACAGAGTTAAAATTTAATTCAACTTTTGGTTTTCCATATAATGTAACAAGCAAAGGTCTTGATTTAAAAGATTATTATAAAGGAACAAAAGGTGGATTGGACTATTATGTAATACCATTAAAATTAGTTGACGATGTTGAAAAATTACATAAAGAAGTATTTGATGAAAAAGACTATAAAGCACCAAAAACAATAAAAGACATATATACAGAAATTAAAACAAAAGCCAAAATAAAATAAAATTGAGGATCAAATGATAAAAATAAATAAGAAAAAACTAGTAGTAGCAATAATTATATTTTTCATAACATTAATAGGACTAATTTACTTATTCGGAGCCATAAGTCAAGCAATAACAAGCACTAAAAAAGCAACACCCGGAGTAATAATTGAAAATAATACAGAATTTACAAGATTTATGTATAAAACAAAGAAATTACAGGAGGGTGAGAATGTTTATATATTAAAAACAATAACTAAAAACAACAAAAAATATTTTAAAGTAAAATACAAATTAAGTGTTGGATTAGTACCCGAAGACAAAGTTTACTTTTTTGATAGAAGCGAAAAAGCACAATATTCTTTAATGAGCGATGTATCATCTTTTGACTATACATCTGGACGATTCAAAACTCAGGGAGAATATGAATTATTCTTATTGAGAAACAATATAAGATATGTATATATAAGAGCAGGAGGAAGAGGATATACCGAAGGAAAGATATATTATGATAACAATTTTAAAATGTTCAGAGATGCCTGCGAATATTTGAAAATACCGTATGGATTCTATTTCGTGGACGAAGCAATAAATAAAGCTGAAGCGGAAGAAGAGGCGAATGTTATATTAGAATTTTTAAAACAAAATAGAACATCTATGAACAAATTACCATTTGTGATAGATTTAGAATATCAGTCAGGAAAAGGTCGAACAGACACATTATGGCCAAAACGTGGTGAAATAATAACAAATATAACTGATAAATTAAATGCGTCAGGAATTGCAACATTAATATACGCTAATGCAAAAAAAGCCAGTGCTAATTTAGCAAATATAAATCAAAAATTATGGGTAGCTTACTATACTGAAGAAGATAAAATTCCAACAGAATGGTTATCAAAATATAAAGAACAAGAAATAGCAAACAATTTACAAGCAATGAGTAAAGTGATAGCTTGGCAATTCAGTGAAACTGGAGCAAAAGCAAATAACATTACTAAAAGACTTGATTTAAGTCTAGTTTTAACAGAAGAATTTGAAAAATACAAATAAATAAAAGGTTCAGTGCAAACATGATACACTGAACCTTTTAATATTTGAAATAAAATAAAAAGCTCTATATAAAATAGAGCTTAAAAATTATTTCTTGTTAACTGCATCTTTTAAAGATTTACCAGCTTTGAATACTGGAGCTTTAGAAGCTGCGATTTTAATTTCTTCACCTGTTTGAGGATTTCTTCCTTTTCTAGCTGCTCTTTTCTTAACTTCGAAAGAACCAAAACCAACTAATGTGATTTTTTCACCTTTCTTTAAAGCATCTGTGATTGTTTCTGTTAAAGCGTCTAAAGAAGCTTCAGCTGCTTTTTTAGTTGCTCCTGTTTTTTCTGCTAAAGCACTAACTAAATCTGCTTTGTTCATAAATAAAACCTCCTAAATAGAATTTAATATATTGTATACTTCTTTTGTACAAGTAAAATATAGCAATCTAATTTAATAATGTCAATAAATATATTGAAAAAAGTTGAAAAATAAGCAAAAAAAACATATTTTTGTAACAAAACTCAGTAAAATCGGGGAAAAATGGAAATTTTGAAATCAAAAAACTAGAAAAAATCCTATTAATATTTATAGTAAAATGATATACTATATCAAAATAATAAATTAGGAGAAAATGTGAAAGAGTTTATAAAAAAGCACAGAAATGAACTAATAATAACCGGAATAATAACGATATTATATTTAATATATATGATAATTTGTAGAATTCACCCATTTGGGGATCATTCACTATTTAGGTCAGATGTCAAAGGACAATACTTTGAATATTGGATATATATGAAAAACGCTTTTATGGGAAAAGACAGTTTTATATATAGCTTTACTAAATCAATAGGTGGAAATGTATTTGGGATATGGTCATACTATTTATTAAGTCCATACAATATATTATTTTTGATATCAAAGCCAGAATCATATATTGATATATTTACACTAATGACATATTTAAAAATATTGAGTGCATCATTAGCGTTATATGCATTTTCTAAATATAAAACAGAGAACAGTCAAATAAAGATATTTGCATCAATAGCATATGGATTAATGGGATATGTTGTTGCATATCAAATGAATATAATGTGGCTTGATGGAGTAATTTTACTACCAATCATAGCAATAGGTGTAATAAAAATTATTAAAGAAAATAAATTTAATACATATATAATTTCCCTGGCACTAGCACTAATAACCAACTTCTATATAGGTTTTGAAATATTTTTATTTATATCAATGTACTTCATATATGAACTAATTCTATCAGAAGAAAAAAATAAGTTTAAAACAATATTAAGATTTGCATTATACACAGCAATATCAATAGGAATTGCAAGTATAGTAATTGTTCCAACATATTTTGTAATAAAGGGAGGTAAAGGCTCAGGATTAATACTAGCTAAATCCGATATATTAAAAAGAAATTTTAAATTCATAGAATTTTTACCTAAGTTCTTAATTGGAAGTGAAACAAAAGCACAAATATATGGCAATGGAACCCCTATAGCATATTGCGGAATACTAACATTAGTGCTAACAGAGCTATTTCTGCTAAGTAAGAAAACTAAAATTAAAGAAAAAATCCTAACAATCATCTTTATAATAATGATGATATTAATAATGAATAACAAATTATTAAATTTAATATTCCATGGACTAAAAGAAACAACTGGATATCCATATAGATACGCTTTCTGCCTATCATTTTTACTAATATTGGCATCATTAAGAGTAGGGGATTACATTAAAGAAATAGAAGTAAGCAAATTAGTAATCATATTGTCAACGAATTTATTGATAGGAATATTCATGTTAATGCAGAATTATAAATTCATAGAAACACAATACATTACAATATCAATGATAATAGTGGCAACATACATAGTAACAATATTAATAGACAAAAAAATAAATATAATGCCATTAATTGGATTGATTTTATGCATTGAATTATTGATAAATTACACTTTTACATTCAAGGAATTAGAAGATAATGAAGCAAAACTTAATACATACATGAGTAGTTATACAGAATTTAAAGATCCAGTAAAAGAAATAATAAATAATGATAAAGAATTCTATAGAATGGAGAAAACATCAAATTTCTACTTGAATGATTCTTTAATGCTAAACTACAAAGGAATATCACATTCGAGCTCTACATTTGATAAAAATGTAAGTGATTTATTAAAGAAAATAGGATATAGCTATTATATGGATTGGCCATCTTATGGTAGAGGGAATACAATAATAACAGACATGTTATTCAATATAAAATATAAGATATCAAATCATGAAAATGAGGAATATTTTAAAAATGAAAAAACATATGGAAAACATTATGTTTTAAAAAATGAAAAGCATTTGCCATTAGGTTTTATAAGTGATGGGTATATAAAACAATTAGAAGAACAATTAAAATCACCATTTGAAATGCAAAACAAAATTTTAAATAGTTTAACAAATAGTAATGAGAACTATTTTAAAGATGTTGAAGTAAAAAAAATAAAATATAACAATCTAAATAAAATAAATGAGAATGAGTACCAGAGAAAAGATGAAAGTTCGAATATAGAATTAGAAATAAATGAAATTGATAACAAAAACATATATTTTTATATTAATACAAATTATGAATTAGATAATCCAGCATTTAAAATCTATGTAAATAATACATTTTACGATGACTATGCAGGAGCTGCAAAAAATGGTATTTTAAATATTAATAATAAAAATAAAGTAAATAATATAAAAATCTACTTTATGACAAAAGAAAAAATTGATATTAAAAAAATACAAATTAAATCAATAGACCAAAAAGCATTTGAAACAGCCTATACAAAAATACAACAAAGTACAAACAATATAAAATACAAAAATGAAAGATTAACAATGGATGTCAACACAAATAAAGACGGATATTTAAATATCATGATTCCAAATGAAGATTCTTGGCAGATAAAAATCGATGGTAAAACCGTAAAACAATTACCAGATTCAGAATTCATTTCAGTAAAGATAAATCAAGGAAATCATAAAATAATAATGCAATATAAACTAAAAGGGCATAAGATAGGAATTTTACTATTAGTATTGTCAGTAATAGCATTAATAACATTAAATGTTTATACAATAAAAAGAAAGAAAAAAAGGATATGCAGCCAATCTAATATATTTAATGACAAATGATTGATTAAGTAGAAATTTAGTTTCACTTTTATATACTGATTATAATTATATTTCATCAAACAAAGCATATATAAATGCTAGACATGAAGATACATGAATATTAATTAATTTTAGTTGCAGTAAAGAAAAAATGAAAGATAGGATAGAAATGAGG
>CAURYI010000032.1:0-9058 GCA_963529075.1 uncultured Eubacteriales bacterium | reverse complement strand
AAACCAGGTCCCATACTTGGAGCGATTGATACACTTCTAATATATTGACCTTTAGCTGCTACTGGCTTAGCTTTGATAATAGCTTCCATAATAACATTATAGTTTTCAACTAATTTTTCAGCACCAAATGATACTTTACCAAATCCTAAGTGAACAATATTGTTTTTATCCAATCTGTATTCAACTTTACCTGATTTAATATCATTAATAGCTTTTGTTACGTCCATTGTTACTGTTCCAGATTTAGGGTTTGGCATTAAACCTTTTGGTCCTAATACTTTACCTAATCTACCAACAACACCCATCATATCAGGTGTTGCAACAACAACATCATAATCAAACCATCCATCATTTTGGATTTTTGGAATTAATTCTTCAGCACCAACAAAATCAGCCCCTGCTTTTTCAGCTTCTTCTGCTTTTGGTCCTTTAGCGAAAACTAAAACCTTTAAATTTTTACCTGTACCATTTGGAAGTACTACTGTACCTCTAACTTGTTGATCAGCATGTGTAGAATCAACACCTAATTTAACGTGTAATTCAACAGTTTGATCAAACTTTGGTTGTGGCATTTTTCCAATAACTTCAATAGCTTCTTTTACATCATATAATTTTGATGAATCAACAAGCTTTGCACTTTCAAGATATCTCTTGCCTCTCTTCATTTTTACCTCCTTTGGTTTTTACGAAACTTTAAGTTTCTCCCAATTTTAAATTAATCTACGATTGTAACACCCATTGAACGAGCTGTTCCACATACCATGCTCATAGCTGTTTCTAATGAAGCAGCATTTAAGTCAGGCATTTTTGCTTTTGCAATTTCCTCAACTTGAGCTTTAGTAAGTTTTGCAACTTTTTCTGAGTTTGGCTTACTTGAACCTTTTTGAATATTAGCTGCTTTTTTAATTAATACAGCCATAGGTGGTTCTTTAGTAATAAAATCGAAAGATTTATCTTTGTGAACTGTAATAACAACTGGAATAATTAAACCAGCTTGTTTTGCTGTTCTATCATTAAATTGCTTTACGAAATCCATGATGTTAACACCTGAACCACCTAAAGCTGGACCAACTGGTGGAGCTGGTGTTGCCTTTCCTGCTGGAATCTGTAATTTAATAATTATTTCTTTTTGTTCTTCCTTTGCCATGTTTATGCACCTCCTTTAGTTTGTATAATAAATAATTTATATAAAAAGCTAGAAACCCAGCTTTTATTAACACAATTAATCTGCTATTTTTTCAACTTCAGTAAAATCAACCTCTACTGGTGTCTCCCTACCAAACATTGAAATCATAACTTTAACTTTATGTTTTTCTTTGTTAATACTAATTACTGTTCCAGTAAAATTTTCAAACGGTCCTGTTATAACTCTAATTTGATCATTTACTTCGTAATTAATATTAAATGATTGAATATCAAATCCCATCTTTCTTATTTCACTATCAGTAAGTGGTATCGGATCAGTTCCTGACCCAACAAAACCTGTAACACCTCTAGTGTTTCTAACAATATACCAAGTTTGTTCAGTAACAATCATTTTTACTAAAACATAACCTGGAAAAACTTTCTTAAGATTAGTTTTTGTTTTTCCATCTTTAATTTCTATTTGTTCTTCCATTGGTACAATTATATCAAAGAAATAATCTTGTAATTCTCTATTCTTAATCATCTTTTCAAGATCTGTTTTAACTTTATTTTCATATCCTGAATAAGTATGTACAACATACCATCTTGGTTCTAAATCATAATCCTTTTGAGACATGCTTTAGCCTCCTTAACATTTTCTATTTTGTAGCATCTGTACTGTTAATTGTTTGTATTATTAGTTGTAGTATTAGATGTAGTATTTGTTTTAGAAATTGAATTAGAATTTGTTGTGTTTGAAGCAACAACTTTATTTAATTGTTTAACTTGAAAATCTTTCATTCCTTTAAAAGTTAAATCCAAAACAAATATTAATACTGAAACAACAATAACCATTGCAATAACTACAACAGTATTTTCAAAAAGTTGTCTTCCTTTTGGCCAAATAACTTTTTTCAATTCTGCTTTAAATCCAGATAATTTGCTATCTTTTTTCGTAGATTTCTTTCCAGATTTTTTTGCTTTAGATTTCTTAGCTTTTTTAGCTTTATCTTCTGAATTAATTATTTCTTCTGACTCAACAACTTCTTGTTCTTCTATAGCTTCAGCCTCTGCAACATCCTTTTCAAGAATTTTTTCTTCAACAATATCAGTTTTCTTAACTTTTTTACTGTTTTTATTCTTATTATTAGGCATTTCTACCCCTCCATAAAAGTTTATTTTGTTTCTTTATGTACTGTAGTTTTTTTGCAGAACTTACAATATTTTCTTATTTCTAATCTTTCCGCATTATTCTTCTTGTTTTTTTCTGTAACATAATTTCTATTGTGACATTCTGTACATTCTAGAGTAATATGTTCTCTTGCTCCTTTTGAAGCCATTTTAACACCTCCAAGCATATCTATTTCAGTGTATGCCAAATAATATTAGCATACAAGATAATTTATGTCAAATTAAATAAATTATCTTAATTGTTTTGCAACTTCTTCAGCAAAGTTTTCTTCTTTTTTCTCGATACCTTCGCCTTTTTCAAATCTTACAAATCTATTAATTTTTGCATTTCCTGCTTTTAATACATCTTTTATTTTTTGATCTGGATTTTTAACAAATTCTTGATCTACTAAGCAGTTTTCTGCAAAGAATTTTCCAAGTCTTCCTTCAACAATTTTTGCAGCAACATTTTCTGGTCTGCCTTCATTGATAACTTGTGCTTTTAAAATTTCTTTTTCATGTTCTAATTCATTAGCTGGAATATTAGATTCATCTAAATATTTTGGATTAGCAGCTGCAACTTGCATAGACATATCTTTTGCTAATACATCATCTCCACCTTCCATATCAACTAATATAGCAATTTGTCCATCACCATGAACATAAGTTCCAATATGTCCTTCTGTTTTATATCTTTCAAATCTTCTTAATGACATATTTTCTCCGATTTTTGCAATTAAATCTGTTAAAGTTTCACCAACTGTTTTTTCTTCATTTTCAATGAATTTTTCATTTAATAAATCTTCAACACTTGCTGGATTATTTAATGCTACTTGTTTTACAACTGCTGCAACAAAATCCTTAAATTCTTGATTTTTACCAACAAAGTCTGTTTCAGCATTAACTTCTACAACTGCACCTATTTTTTTATCTTCAGATACATAAGAAGCTACTAAACCTTCTGCTGCAATTCTGTCTGATTTCTTAGCTGCTTTAAGAATTCCTCTTTCTTTAAGCAAATCCATTGCTTTTTCTAAATCTCCATCAGTTTCAGTTAAAACTTTCTTGCATTCCATCATACCTGCACCAGTTTTTTCTCTTAACTCTTTTACTTGAGCTGCAGTAACCATAATAATCTCCTTTCAAACTATAATATAATTATATTAATTATTCAGCACTTTCTTGTGCGATTTCTTCCATTGATTTTTCTTCGTTATCTTCTTGAACCATTTCTGTTGTGTCAAAGCTTTCACCTTGTCTTCCTTCGATAACTGCATTAGCCATAACATCTGTCATTAATTTAACAGCTCTTATAGCGTCATCATTACCAGGAATTACATAGTCAACATCATTTGGATTACAATTTGTATCAATTAATCCAACAACTGGAATATTTAATTTCTTAGCTTCTAATATAGCAATATGTTCTTTTTTAGGATCAACTACAAACATAACATCTGGAATTTCAGTCATTTCTTTAATTCCACCTAAGTTTTTATTTAATTTATCCATTTCTTTTCTTAACAATGCAACTTCTTTTTTAGGTAAGATATCGAATGTTCCATCTTCTTCCATTCTTTCAAGTTCTGTTAATCTTTCAACTCTTGTTCTAATTGTAGGGAAGTTTGTTAAAGTTCCTCCCAACCATCTTTCATTGATGTAGAACATTCCACATTTTTCTGCTGCTTCTTTAACACATTCTTGTGCTTGTTTTTTTGTTCCTACAAATAAAATATTTTTTCCTTCTTCTGCTTGAGCTCTAACAAACTCATAAGCATCATCTAATTTTTTAGATGTTTTTTGTAAATCAATTATATGGATACCATTTCTAGCTTGAAAAATATATTCTGCCATTCTAGGGTCCCATCTTCTTGTTTGATGTCCAAAATGAACACCAGCTTCAAGTAATTGTTTCATTGCAACTACTGACATTTTTCTTTCCTCCTTTAGTTGTTAACCTCCACAAAAGTCAACACAATTAACTAACTTGAATCATAAAAACATTGAATTTAATTCAAGCACTAACTAATCATTCGTTTTGTGTGCGTAATTTAACAACAATATTATAACAAAGACTTTATAATTTGACAACCCCTAAACTGCAATCCTTTTAAATATTTCATTATATTTATTACAAATTTATTACAAAAATCTCTTTGTATAGAAAAATAGTACAAAAAATTATATAATATCTACAAATAAATTTGAAAGGATAACATTATGAAATTTAACAAGTGCATGAGATGTGGTTGTTTCTTTACTACAAGCGATGATGTGTGTCCAAATTGTAAAGAAAAAGATCAAGTTGATATTTCTAGTCTAAAAAGCTATTTAGCAAACAATGAAACACCTGCGACAATTAGTTCTTTATCTTTTAATTCAGGTGTAAGTGAAAAAAATATTAATAGATATTTCCAAACAAAAGAATTTTCAAAGTTCAAATCTCAAATAAACAATAATACAGACGAAACAATAACACCGATTATTAAATTATAATAATCGGTGTTATTTTAATTTTTATATTTAATTACTCCGTAACCAATATTATTTTTATACATCAAATCCACTGTTTTCTGAACATCATCCGAATAAACTGATATCTTATGACCACCATTAGTCAAATTATGATATTCAGATTCAACTTCCACTTTCTTTTTAATATCAACAGCTTTATCTACTTCGAAAGAATTAGTGTACCTATCTTTATCAGTAACATTTTTTATTTTTCCAAAAAGAACTCTGTCAATTTCAACAAAAGATTGAGATATCTCATCATTTTCATTGCCAGAAACAACAAAATTTAAATTATACTTATTAACATACTCATTAGACTTATTTGCTATAAACCTAACAATTTCCATTCCCAGTTCCTGTGATTTTGTACTCTCAGCATGACTTTTCCCATTTAGAACAATCAATGCTTCATTAAGTCCTGTAAAAGAAATTTGAAGCAGACCATGTTTTAAAGCTTTTTTAATTTTCATATTTTCATCTTCAAATCTCTCAGAATCAATCCAAACATGTTCCTTCATCAAAAATGGAAAACTCTTAACCTTTTTATTACTTTGAATTTCATAACTCTCAATTAATTGATCTTTTACTATATCAAGTTTTTTTTCAAGCTCATCCATAAAATTTTCAAAGCTTCCATCACATTTTAATGCAATTCTAGGCAAATTCAAAACAGTTGAAGCAATAACTCCTCTTCCCGAAGATATTCTTCTATCATCATCAACAAAATTATCGATAATTCTAGTACCATTTTCAAAATAAGCAACTTCAGTATTAAAATCTCCAATTTTATAATTTTCTGTATTAATATCCGAATCCAAAAAAGAAAAAGAAATATTATCAGCTACTTTTACAACTTCGCACGCTTGCAAGAATAAATCATAATTAATATCATTTTTATCCAAATTAATTCCTTTTTTTACTTTAAAAACAACTTTAGGAGAAATAGCCCTTCTATTTTCGCCAAGGCCTTCACTAATTGTTCTTAATAAATTATAACTAATAATTCTCCCCTCTGCACTTGTATCAGTTCCAATATTAATTGTAGTTAAACATTCACTACAAATACTATTCAAATCATGTACAAAACCTTCCATAGATTGATAAACCTGCTTATTGGTTTTCTTCATTGCTTTTTCATAAACAATTCTAAACATTCTTTTCAATTGTTCCGATTCTCTAGTAAATTTATAAAAAATAGAAATATCAAAATCAATACTAGTTATTTTTTCAATTTCTCTTTCAATACCATTCAGTGCAATAAATTTATCAAAATCAGTGTAATCTAAAATATCATAAATAGTTTGTTTAAACTCTTTTTTAAAAGTTTTCAATACACCGGGAGCCATATAATAATCAAAAGCAGGTATTGATTGTTCACCAAACTGATCCCTTTGATTATTAGTAATTGCAACCAATGCAAGCATACTGTAAGAAACAACACTTTGTGGAGCTCTCATTGAACATCTTTTAGTCGAAAAACCATTTTGAAATAATTTTTCTAAATTAATTTGACAATTTTCTGTTGTCCCAAAAGGATAATATTTAATATTTTTAATATAGATATCACCATTCTCATGTAATTCACTAAACTTCTTTTTCATAATATATGCCGTAGCAAATTTTTCAGATACAATTTCGCCATATTCAATCAATCTATTATTTATACTATCAAAATCATATTCACCAGCAGTTCCATTCTTACTATCAAGTCCAATGTTTTCTAACGCTTTAAGAAATTTATGTTTCTTTTTTTCATCAAAAAACAATTCCCTGGACTGCGCTCTCTTTTCCCTATACTCAGCATAAGCTTTTGCAATATCCATATAACCATTTTGATTCATTATTTCTTCAATAATATCTTGAATTTGCTCAATTTTAATCTTATCAAAATTACCATCTTTAATAACATCAATAACATCATGAAAAACCTTATTAATATCACTCAAAGTATACTCTGAATCGACAGCATCAAAACCTTTCTTTATGGCTACCGCTATTTTAGTACTATCAAACTTAACTCTTTTCCCATCTCTTTTTATTACAACAATATCAGATAATTCTTCTCTCAAATCCATCCATCCAATCTATAAAATTTCACCTTCTTCAACTATATTCCCTACTTTTTTATTAAATACAAATCCAACAGTCATATCAATCAAATCGTCTTTTTTCAGTCTTCCAGCTCCCAAATACCTAGACATCTCTCCAATTAAATTAGCATCCAGTTTAGTAATTTTACCAGATTTTTTAGAAATGATTGGCTCTATTATCCTTGCTCTATTGAACTTTGAAGTATCTTCCAAATAAGAAACATCTCCACTTTGGCTTTTAACTAATTCAATTAATTTTTCAAATCCTTTTCCATTTTTAATATTTTCTAGAATCATTTTTCTACCTTCATCAATCGAAGAAGCTTTATCAGCAAATATAAGCATATTAGCCCCAAGTTCAGTAATGACTTCCTCAACATCTTTAGGCATATATTTCCCTTTTAATATATCAACTGCTTCAATCACTTCCAAAATATTTCCAACCCCATATCCCAGTGGTTGATTCATATCAGTTAAAATACAAACCGTCTCCCTATTAGCAAGCTTACCAATCTTCATCATTAAATCTGCTAATTTTCTTGCATCATCAATTGTTTTCATGAATGCACCACTTCCATAAGTAACATCAATAACAATTTTATTAGCACCTGATGCAATCTTTTTGCTCATAATGCTTGAAGCAATCAGTGGAATATTAGCAGTACAGTTAATTGTATCTCTTAACGCATATAATTTTTTATCAGCAGGAGCTAAGTTTAAAGTTTGTCCCATTAAACTAATTCCATGTTTTTTTACATTATCCATAAATGTTTTAATATCAATAGAAGTATCATATCCAGGTATGGATTCTAATTTATCAATTGTTCCACCAGTTATGCCAAGTCCTCTACCCGACATTTTAGCCACAGGAATTCCAAGTGATGCCACAAGTGGCATTAAAATTAAAGTAACCTTATCCCCAACTCCACCCGTACTATGTTTATCAACAACATTTCCAAGCTCTGACAAATCCAAAACATCACCTGAATTAGCCATTGCTAAAGTTAATTCAGTTATTTCTTCATCACTCATTCCATTAATATAAATGGCCATTACCAAAGCCGCCGCCTGATAATCAGTAATATTTCCATTTGTATAATTTTCAACAAAATATTTTATTTCCTCTTTATTTAATTCTAAACTATCACGTTTTTTTCCTATAATATCTAATATATTCATATTCTCTCCCAATGTTATCCACTTTTTTTAAATAAAATGTGTAATAAATGTTTTTCTATGCAAGCTACAAGATCCAAATTCTTTAATAGCATCAATATGAGCTTTTGTCCCATATCCCTTATTTTTTTCAAACCCATATTGAGGATAAATTTCAGAATATTCCCTCATTAATCTATCCCTAGTAACTTTAGCCAAAATTGAAGCACATGAAATTGAATAACAAGTAGCATCCCCCTTAACTATTGATTGATATGGCACACCACAAGTATCAATTTCTTTTAAAGCATCCACCAATATTAATTCCGGCTTTTTACCCAATTTATCAATAATTTTTTTAATACATCTATTAAGTCCAATTTTAGTTGCTTCTAAAATATTATATTCATCAATTTCAGATTGAGTAACAATTTCAACATCCCATACAATTGCATCATCAATAATTTGATCATATAAAATCTCTCTTCTTTTTTCAGTTACCTTTTTTGAATCATTCACCCATTTAAGATTTGACTCAGGTTTCATTATAACTGCAGCAACAGAAACCGGTCCAGCCAAAGGTCCTCTACCGGCTTCATCAATACCAACAATTAAATTGGTACCTTCTGCAATTAATTTATTTTCATAACTTTTTAAAAATTCTAATCTCTCTTCATCTTTACTCATATCAACCTACTTATCTATTTCAGACAATCTATATTTTCCCTTATAAGCCTTTGTAATATATACTTCACCAGTATCATAATTAACTACATATAAAGAATTGTCAGCATTTCTTATTTCTAAATCTAATTTTTTTAAATCATCATCATATAAAATATAATACTTTGAATAATCTTCAAATGGAATTTCTAAATCTTTAATAAATTTTTTTATAATTGAATCTTCTAATTTATCTGAAAATTTTACTCCCACTAATTCTTCATTCTTTTTAGAAACATTAAATCTTGATTTCTTTACCTTTGCTGCACCCTGTATTAAAA
>CAURYI010000031.1:0-9157 GCA_963529075.1 uncultured Eubacteriales bacterium | reverse complement strand
TTCTAATGCTTCATTTTCTGTTCTATAATATAATGCTATGTTGTATCCTTCTTTTGCTAATTCTAAAGCAATTGCTTTTCCAATTCCTCTTGTTGCTCCTGTGATAAATGCTACTTTTGACATCATTATTCTCCTTTTAATATTGATAATGTATTTTTATATGTTTCTACATTTGATATATTTAAGATTTTTATTTCTTTGTCTGTATCTATTCTTTTTAAGAATCCTGATAATGTTTTTCCAGGTCCTATTTCAATGAATGTATCAATTCCTTCTTCCAACATTTTTTCTAATGTTTTTTTGAATTGTACTGGATTTATTATATGTTCTGCTAAAATTTCTCTGATATTATCTTCATCGCTATAATAAGTATCTCCAGTTAGATTCTTTATTACTTTGCTTTCAAATTTATTGAAAGTATAGTTTTCTAATTCTGCTCTTAATGCTTTTGAACTTTCTATTAGTTTTTCTGTATGGAATGGTCCTGCAGTATTTAGTGGCAATGCTCTTTTTGCTCCCTTTTCTTTTAAATATGTGCAAGCTTCTTCGATTGCTGGATTTTCTCCTGACAATACTATTTGTCCTTCTGTGTTAAAGTTTACTGCTTTTACAAATCCACTTTTAACTTTTGAAATACCTTCATTTACTTTTTCTTCTGTTAGCCCCATGATTGCTGCCATTTTCCAATCACCTTTTGGGCATAGCTCTTGCATGTACTTTCCTCGTGCTTTGACAATATTTAATCCATCTTCTATTGTCATTGCTTTTGAATTTATTAATGCACTGTATTCTCCCAAACTTAATCCTGCTGAGATATCTGCTTTAATTCCTTCTGTTTCTAGCAATTTTGTTATCGCTAATGACATTGTCAATATTGCTAATTGTGTGTTTTGAGTTTTATTTAATTCTTCTTCAGGTCCTTCAAAACTTAATTTTTTAATTGGGATTTTTGTTATTTCTTCTACTTTGTCATATATTTCTTTTACTGTTTCATAGTTTTCATATAAGTCTTTTCCCATTCCTATTGACTGTGAACCTTGTCCTGGAAATAAAAATCCTATCTTCATTTTTGTCTCCTTATTTGATTTTCAATATTTCTTCCTCAAATCTATTGCAAAACTCTGTTATTATATAATTTCTATTTATATTTATATTAAATTCTTGTTCTATTGATGTTGCTATTTCTTTGATTTCTTTGTTGAATTCTTGTTTTGCTATGTTTATTCCAATTCCAATTACTATATATCTTACTTCTTCATTATGCAGTTTTGTTTCTGTTAGTATTCCACCTACTTTTTTTCCATTATACATTAGGTCATTTGGTCTTTTGATATATAGTTGTATGTTATATTTTTCTTGGAATATTGCTACTAGAAGTTCGGCTATTTTATATGTTAGCCCTTCTAGTTTGCTTATATTTTGGTTTACTTCCATGTATAGCGAAAATGCTATATTATTCGTATTTGTGTACCATTTTCGCCCATGTGTTCCTATTGCATCTGTTTGTACATCTGCTATTACAACTGTTCCGTTTTTTATTTTATTTTCTTTTATTTGGTTATGTATGTATTTTTGTGTTGAGTTTATCTCACTAAATTCAATACATGTTCTGCCCAATATTTTAGTTTTTATTTCCTTCGATAACATCTAAGTTTGCCTGTCTTTTTATTTTATTTGTTGTTGTTTTTAATAATGGTTCTTCTGTTATAATCATTCCTCTTATTGCTTTATATCCTGGCATTTTTGCATTTACTTCTTTGATTTTTTCTGATATTGCCGCTTTAATTTCTTTGTCAGTATTTACTTTGTATGAGTCTTCTACAATGGCTCTATCAATTACTATTTTTACATTAATTTTGATATCATTTTCGTCTTCTGACATCTTTTTTCCATATATGAATGATTCTTTTACACCTTCAATTTTGTTTACTAATGCTTCCATTTCTTCTGGGAATATATTTTTTCCATTCTTTAATACTATTACACTTTTCTTTCTTCCACAAATATAAATAAATCCGTCTTCATCTATTTTTGCTAAGTCTCCTGTGTAGAACCATCCGTCTTTTAAAACTTCTGCTGTTGCTTCTTCATTTTGATAATATCCCATCATAATGTTTGGACCTTTTACTACTAATTCTCCCATTCCTTCTGAGTTTACATCTACTAATTTTGCTTCTACTGATGGTACTGTAACACCTATTGATCCCGTTCTGTAATTTGCTGTTGTTCCAACACCCACAACTGGTGAAGTTTCTGTTAGTCCGTATCCTTGCATTAAATTTAATCCGATTTCTCTGTATTTTGCTTCAATGTTTGGATCTAGTGCAGCTGCTCCACTTACTAATAATCTAATATTTCCACCTAAAACATCTTTTACTTCTTGGAAATACTGTGTTTTTTCAGCTACTGGTAAGTCTTTATATTTTTCTGCTTTTTCCTTAACTGCTTCTAGTTTTCCTTCTTTTTCTAATTGTTTAATTATTGCTGCATACATCATTTCATAGATTCCTGGTACACATGCTAGGAATGTTATTTTATGTAGGTTTAAATCTTCTGCAATATGTCTGATTCCTCTGCAGAATACTGTTCTTGCTCCTTTATATAATGAAAATAAAAATCCTACTGTACATTCGAATACATGGTGCACTGGTAAGAATGATAAAAATGTATCTTTTTCATTAATATCTAAAACACTTGCAATATCCATTAAGTTTGATACTAAGTTTCTATGGCATAGTGCTACAACTTTTGATTGTGATGTTGTTCCTGATGTGAATAACATTATTTGCATTTCTTCTGGGTCAATAGTTACTTCGATAAATGATTTATCTCCTTTTGCAATTAATTCTTTTCCCATTTCAATTAATTCTGTTTCTGAATATATTCCTTCTTTGTGTGAAGAATTATCCATTGAGATTAAGTGTTTTAATTTGTTGTTTTCATTATATTTTATTTTTGTTACTGTTTCTTCATATTTTTCTGAATAGAATATTGCTTCAATTTCTGATCTTTCTACTAATGATTCTAATTCACTTTCTGGTAGAGCTTTATCTAGCGGCACTATTGTTCCTACACCACATACTGTTGATAAATATGCTACTTCCCATTCATATCTATTTTCGCCTATTACACCTATTCTTTTACCCTTTAATCCCATATTAATTAATTTTGTTCCTAGTGCGTCTACCATGTCTCTTACTTCTGCATGTGTTATTTCTTTATATTCATTTTCATTTACTGCTACTTTAAATGCTGGTCTGTTTCCATATAGTACTTTTGTTTTATTTAACATATCTTTTAAATCTTTAACTTCCACAATTTCATATAATTTTTTGTTCATAAATTACCTCTTTAAATTATTTTTTTATCTGCTTATTTATATCATATTTTCAACTTTTTTTGAGTAGACTGATAGGTCAGTATAATAAATTTTGGCATAAAAACACTTAATTGCAGAAATTTATTTTACTAGCAATTAAGGCTGTTTAATTTATTAAATCTTTTTGATTATATCATTGTTTGTATTAATTTTACTTTGAAAAATTTCTTTCAATTTTGGTTCTGTATATTTGAAGCAATAATTTATATCATCTTCATTGCTTAGCTCTGACACTGGTGTATCTGAATCCACTGGTGTTAATACACGACTTAATGGATATGTGTTTGCTTCTATTTTTAATTCACCATTGTATTTTTTATATTTAAATGGAATTTCTGTTATTGTTGTTTTGTATTCACCATTTTTATCCATAAAGCAGTATGCCCTTACTATTTCAATTTTTTCACCTTCCGATAAATATTTGTCATCAATTATATCGTGTAAATAATCTTTTACATTTTCACGTAAAATACCTTTTAGTTTGATACCATCATCTATTCCAATAATATATTCAAAATCATTATTTTCAATTGTTTGATATATTTGGTTTGCTTTGTCATAAGCTCTTTTTTCTATTGTTCCACTTTCTTTTTCGTCTTTTTCCAATCCTTCAATATCGTATAAACTGTAATAGCTATATTCTTCTTTAGCCATTTTGCTTAATACTTGTTTAATTGTTGCAAATTTGTCTTTATTTCTTGTTGCTATTAATATTTTTTTCATTATTCTTCCTCCAATATTTTTAAAAGCTCATTACTTATTTTATTTGAATTTCTATATAAGTCCTTACAAATTTTTGTCCTGAACAATGCAAATCTTAGTAAGTTTTTTTGCTCGTAATTGTTATTATATTCTCTATATCCAAAAACACTTCCTGTTAATTGAATTAAAAATATGTATGCTGCATATTTTAAATCATATTGATTTAATTGTACATATTTATTTACTTCTCTTACATATTCTTTTAAATTTTTTATATTTATCTTTCCGTCTTTTGCATCTTTATCCATATAGCAGTATGACCTCATTATGTCCCAAATTATTGGCATTCTTTTAGCTGCTTCAAAATCTATTACAGTTATTTCTTTTTTATCATTATATATGAGTTGTAAATTGCAATAGTCTCCATGCGTATTTTTTATTGTTAGCTTATTCATTATTTCAAAATCAAAAGTTTTTGATAATTCTTCTGCCATCTTTATTTTTAGTTCATAATCTTCAATGAATTTTTCTTTAAATTCGTTATCATTTTTGATTTTATTTTTTTCTATTCCTATTTTTTCAATTGAATCTAATAGATATCTTTTTGAAAATTTTTGATTGATAATATCTTCATCATCTAAGTCAGGATATTCTTCAAGTGCTTTTATTAATTTTCCTAATAATGTTGCTGATTTTGTTAATTGCTCATAGTTTGCTTCATTGTCTTCTAATATTTCTCCTTCAATAAATTCTTGCATTATAATTATTCTGCCTTCAATATTTGTATGATATTCACCGTTTTTTAATTGCAAATATTTAGGAACTGAAATGCCTTTAGTTGATAGGTAATTTATGATATTTATTTCTTTTTCAATATACTTTAATGTTCTTTCTGAATTAAATTCTTTTAAAATATATTTTTTATCATCAACCGTTATTTTAAATATATTTGCAGTTCCTCGATTTATATAATTTATTTCTATTGTTCCTAGTAATCCATAATCATTTGTGACAATTTCGATAATCTTTTCTTTTGTTAGCTTTGTTTTTTCTAATGCCATCATTTACCCCTTTTATCTTAATTTTGAATTAATAGTTTTTCTACTGTATTTCGTATTTCTTGCCAGTATGTTTTTAAATATTGATATGATAATTTTTCTGAAATTTTTTCAATCTTATACCATTCAGTTATTTCTCTATCTTTTGAATCAATTTTTTTATTTGTTATTCCATTATCAATTCCTAAAAAATAATGGTTTTCATATACTATTTCTTCTGGTGATTTGTATTTAATTGATTTTAACTTTTTAATTATTTTTACATCATGTCCTGTTTCTTCTATTGTTTCTCGAATTGCACATTCCTTTATTGTTTCATTTCCTTCTAAATGTCCCTTTGGAAATGAATATTCTCCATTTTGAACTACTAAAGCAATTTCTTTTTGTTCTTTATTTACTAAAATACAACCTGCTTTTATTATGGTCTTCATTTTTACCTCTATTACAAACAAAAAAGTCACTTTGATTATATACCTCAAAGTGATTTTTTGCTACTATTTATTATTTTCTTTTTCTATCTTTTTATTCATTTTTTGAATAACACCTGATGCTAATCCTATGACAGTTCCAGCAAATATTCCTAGTGCTGTATTTTGTATTGCATTACCTAATACAATCCCTAGTAATAGTCCTATTATTACATAAAATACAACATAGTCTGTTATTGACTTTTCTTCTTTCTTCTCTTTCATTGATTTTTTCTCCTTATCCTGTTATCCATTTGATTAAGTTTAAGTCCATTTGATTTAGTAACATTGGATGTTTTGGTACAATTCTAAATGTATATCCATAATCTCCACCTGATTTTAGATTGATTTTACTTGAAAATGTATATAATCCATTTTCTTCTTTTTCTAACCTCATTGGTAGTACTTGAATATCATCAACTACTCCTGACATTGTTATTTTTCCATAATATACTTGTGGATCCACGCTTTCAATATTGATATTTTCTGGTATTTCTATGTTGCATTTTACAGTTATTACTTTACCTGCGTTGACTGTGATATCATTGCTATTTGATTCGTCCTGTGTAATTTTAATGTTATTGAATGCTTTTACTATATCTGTTTTCCAAGTATTGTAGGTTGCAACATTGGTTAAATCGTTATATCTATTTTTTGTTGCGTTCATTAATGGTACATATATATCTTTAGTATAGTCATCCAACATTCTTGACATACTGTATCGTCCTGCATTTGTAGCTATGTTGTTTTTCATTATTTCCAACCATTTGTCTGAATAACCTTTTTCATTTTTTTCATAATATATTGGAATTATCTTATTTTGTAAGGTATCATAAATACTCTTTGCATCTACATCATCTTGCTCATCATAGCTTTGATATTCTGAATTTGTTCCTATTTTCCAACCATTTTTTTGATTATATCCTTCTGCCCACCATCCATCTAGTACACTGAAGTTGATTACTCCATTTGCTGCTGCTTTTTGCCCTGATGTTCCTGATGCTTCCAATGGTCTTCTTGGATTATTTAGCCATACATCTACGCCTGCTACTAAATACCTTGACATTCCAATATTATAATTTTCTAATATAAAGATTTTTCCTTTAAATTGTGGTTTTAATGATAATTCATGTATATATCTTATTAAATGTTGTCCTTCAACATCTCTTGGATGTGCTTTTCCAGCAAAAATAAATTGAACTGGTTGATTTTTTTCATTACATATTTGTGTAATTCTTTCTAAATCTCTGAATATTAGTGTTGCTCTTTTGTATGTAGCAAATCTTCTTGCAAATCCAATTGTTAATGCATTTGGATTCAATCCAGATGTTAATTTTTCTATTTCATCATATCCATAATTGTATCTTCTCAGTCTTGAAGTTGTTGAGTCTTTTACGATTTTCAACAATTTTACTTTTCTTGCTTGATGTACTGCCCATAATTTTTCATTTGGTATTTTATAAATATCATTCCATGTTTCGTCATTTGAAATATCATCTTGCCAATATGGTTTTAAATATTCATTATATAATTCTTTAATTGCTGGTGCTACCCAAGAACAAATGTGTACGCCATTTGTTACATATCCAATTGGTGATTCGTTTGCTGGTACTTCCGGCCATACATCTCCAAATAATTCTCTTGATACTGCTCCATGTAATTTACTTACACCATTTTTTCTACCAGCAATTTTTAATGCTAAAATTCCCATATTGAATCCACTTGAGAAATTATCTCCTGGTTTCATTCCTAGCTCCATGAATTCATTTCTAGTAATCCCTAGTTCATTCCACATTCCATCAAAATATTTTTCTACTAATTCTATTGGGAATATGTCATTTCCTGCTGGTACTGGTGTGTGTGTTGTAAAGGCTGTTTTTGCTGTTACGATATCTCTTGCTATATTGAATGATACTTGTTTTTCATTCATTGTTTGTTTTATTAATTCCAACAACAAGAATGATGAATGTCCTTCATTCATGTGATATACTTCTGGTTCTAATCCTAGAGCTTTTACTAATTTTGTACCAGCAATTCCTAAAACGATTTCTTGTTGGATTCTCATTTCTTGATCTCCACCATACAATGTTTTAGTTATTCCTTTATATTCTTCAATGTTTGATTCTATGTCCGAATCCATTAAATATAGTTTTCTTCTACCTATATCTATTTGCCATACTTTTAAATTTAATTCTGCTAATGGCATTTTTACTGATACTATTAAATCATTATCATCTTTATCTTTAACTGGTTTTATTGGTAATAAGTCTGTATCTACTTCCTTATAGATACATTCTTGTTCTCCCCAACCATTAATTTGTTGATCAAAGTATCCATTTCTATATAATAATCCTATTCCTACTAATGGAATTCCTTTATCACTGGCACCTTTCATATGGTCACCTGATAAAATTCCTAATCCACCAGAATATATTGCTACTGTTTCATCCAATCCATATTCTGCTGAAAAATATGCAATTACTTCGTTTTGCATTTTGTCTGGATATTTTTTATTGAACCATGTTGTTTTACTGTTCATGTATCCATCAAAGTCTTTTACTATTTTATCATATTGTCTTAAAAATTCTTCGTCTTTAATACATGCTTCTATTTTATCTTGTGATACTTGTTTTAAAAATTTTATCGGACTTTTTTTACATTTTTCCCATAAATCTATATCTATTATTTTAAATAGTCTTAAAAATTCTGTATTCCATGACCACCATAGATTATATGAAATATCATCCAATCTTTTTATTCTTTCTGGTAATTGTGGCTTTACAGTAATTCTGTTGAATACGTAAGACATCTTTATTTCCTCCTTGGTTCTTCAAACAAATTCTTTTGTACTTTAATTATTATCAACTAATTTATTATGATTGTCAATTACATAAATATTAAGTTTTATTCTTTTGATGAATAATATTACTCACCATAATCACTTCTATTTTTTTCGTCTATTATTTTTTGTCCTCTTTCTTCAATCTTCGCTAATTGCTCTTTTTGACTGTTAGGAGCATTTCTATTTTCCATTTGGGCTTTTATGAATTCTATATCATATTCAAATTGTCTTGACTCTATATATTTTTTATTTGATGATTCTTGTAATTTCTTATATATTTCAAAATTATTTAGTCTACTATATTCTATATCTTCTCTTTCTATTAATATTGGTTGAAATTCATTACTTTCATTTCCTCTTATATAAATACTTACATTATTATTTGAATTATATTCTTTTACAATTTCTTCAATGGCTTCAACTGATTCATCATGTCTATTTAAATCTGTTAATTTTGATGGTTTTGGGTCTGGCTCATTTTTACTTTGTTCTAATTCCTTTTCATATCGTGTATGAATGCCTACTGCACTCACTATATCTCCTACTGCCATTATATTTAATGATGGAATGTACCCTTTTTCTGCTAATAGTTGTAAATCAACTCCTATTAATTTACCTCCTTTGGTTGGTGCTACTTCGTAAAGTAAATCATACCCATTTTCTATTGCAAATGACGCTAAATTATCTCGGTGATCATATGAATCTATCC
>CAURYI010000030.1:0-9248 GCA_963529075.1 uncultured Eubacteriales bacterium | reverse complement strand
TCCTAGAACTGCTACACTTGGAAATGAATATGTACAAGCTTTAAATAATTGGAAATTTCCCATTAAAAAAGAAAGAAATGGTTATTATTCTTTTGATAGTAATAAATTATTTGTGGTTAAAGATTATGCTAATAAAAGATTTATTCTTAAATCTGGAAATAAATATGGATTCTATCCTTTTAACAATGAAGAAGATGATACTAAAAATCCTGATAAGCGTAATTTATATTTTACTGCAAGGTTTGATATTCCGTTTATAATGACAAGGGATGGAAAAACTTTAAATTCTGAAACTGGAAAATATGATGATATGGTGTTTGATTTTTCTGGTGATGATGATGTTTGGGTTTATGTTGATGATGAATTAGTTTTGGATTTGGGAGGTGCACATACACAATTAAAAGGAAATATTAATTTTGCTAAAAATAAAGTTTGGTATGAATTAGTTGCAAGTGCAGACCAAAGGACTAATGAGAGAAATGTTGAAAAGAAAGCTTTCTTTAATAAATTATCACAGGGAAAGCATACATTAAAAGTTTTTTATATGGAAAGAGCGGGTGGTGATTCAAATTTAAAAGTAACATTCAATTTACAAAGTTCGGGTGTTAAGGTTAGACATATTGATAAGGAAAGTGGAAAAATTTTAAAAGAAGAGTATCAATCTGGCGAAATTGGAAAGATTGTTAAAACTGCAGGAATGAATATTGATAAATATGTTTTAGTAGAAGCACCTGAAAAGGAAGAAGTTGTTTTAAAAGAAGAGGAACAAATTGTTAATTATTATTATTCTAAGTTTTATGATATTAGTGTAAAATATATTGATATTAATAAAAATAATGAAATCGCAAAATCTGAAAAAATGAATAAAAGAGTTAATAGTGAATATGGTACTGATAAAAAAGATATTAAAGGATATACTTTTGTTAAAGTAACTGGAGAGCCTAATGGAAGAGTTGTTTCAAACATTGATGTAAAATATTTTTATAAAAAGAATTCTAAAATAAAGGTGAATTATATAGATAAAAAAACTAATAAGAAGTTGGATGAAAGTATTAATGATGGGCTTGAAGGGGATGATTTGAAATTAGAAAAGAAAAACTTTAAAAATTATGTATTTATTGAAGGTCCTAAGGAAAGCAGTATTAAGTTTTTAGATAAAGATGTTGAGATAAATTATTATTATATTAAGGAAAGTGATTTAATAGTAAAACATATTGATAAAGATAATAATAAAATTATGGATACAGAAATTAAAAAACTTAGGGAAGGTAGTGAATATAGTACTTCTAAAAAAGAATTTGATAATTATATTTTAGTAAAAAAGCCAGAAATAGAAAAAGGAACAATTGGAAGAAATAATGTGGAATTAAATTATTTTTATAGAAAATTGAGACATAATTTAAGCGTTGATATGAATATTGTTAAAGCAGATATTAAGGGAAGAATCCACGATTATTATGGAAAATTAGTTAAAGCGGATATACCTAATAGTGATTTTAAAAATAATTTAGGTGTTGTTATTGAGTATAAAATTGTTGTTAAAAATACTGAAGAAAAGGTTGTTGATGCAAATTTAATTGATTATATTCCAAATGGGTATATGGCGAGAATTGAAGATAATCCAGGTTGGGAGTTTTATGAAAATACTGCAAGAATGTTAATTAAGAATTTCAAGCCAGGAGAAAGAAGGGAATATGTATTTAAAATTTATAGAGGTGGAGAGTATGATGTTTCTGATTTAGTAAATAATAATATAGAAATTAAAACTATTGATGATTATAAAGAATTAAATTTAGAAGATAATAGGGATAGTAATAAGTTATTAATTGTACCTAAAACTGGTGTAAAGGGAGCTTTATATGGAGTTTTTGTAAGTGCTCTAATTGGAATATTCTTTATGATTAGAAAATTTAAAAAGAATATAATAAAGGATAATAAGTAAATTATTGTGTTTTAAAAATAAAAACTTGCTAAATATAATAAAAGGTAGTACTATTTAATTATTATATATAAGGAAGTATTGATATAGAATGGTTTTTGATTGGAAAAAAGGGATTAAGCAAAGTGAATTAAATATTGTAGTTGATACGCTTAAAGATGATGGTTTAGTAATTTTACCAACTGAAACTGTTTATGGACTTGGAGCTAATGCTTGTTCAAATATTGCTTGTAAGAAAATATTTGAAGCTAAGGGAAGAGCACAGGATAATCCTTTGATAGTACATGTTTCTGATATTGATATGATTGGAAGAGTTGTGCAAGACCTTAGTGAAATTGAAGAAAAGTTAGTTAAAACTTTTATGCCCGGACCTTTTACACTGATTTTAAAGAAGTCTAAAGTAATTTCTGATGTTGCATCTTGTAATATGGATACTATCGGAGTTAGAATGCCATCTAATAAAATTATTAATGAAGTTATTAGTAAATGTGAATTTCCGATTGCTGCACCTAGTGCAAATATTTCAGGAAGACCAAGTGGCACTAATGTTGATGATATTATTGACGAATTTGATGGCAGAGTAAGTATTATTGTTGATGGTGGTGATTCTGATATCGGAATTGAATCAACAGTTGTTAAAGTTATTGATAATATTCCTGTTATTTTAAGACCTGGATTTATTACTGAAGATGATATTAAAAAAGTTGTTCGGAGTAGTTAAGTTAAGCGATAATCTTTTTAAAAAAGTTGATAACAATACTAAAATTGAAAGTCCTGGTATGAAGTATAGGCATTATGCTCCTAATACAAAATGTGTATTAGTTGTGAATAATGAAATTGAAAAGATAAATAGGTTATTAGATAATGGTGATGACATTTTAGTATTGGGATTTGATGAGGATGAGCAATATATTAATACTGATAAATTTTTATCAATTGGAAGTAGATTTAATTTGGAGTTGGTTTCTAAAAAAATCTTTTCTAATTTGAGAAAAATTGATAATTATAATTGTGATTATGCAGTTATTGAGGGGCTTAAAAAATCTAATTTAGGTTTAAGTATTATGAATAGATTAATTAGGGCTTGTGAAAATAATATTATTTAGTGAAAGGATGATTATGTATTTAGTAGTTGGGCTTCGGAAATCCGGAACCGGAATATTCTAAAACACGTCATAATGTTGGATTTGATGCTGTTAATTATATTTCGGAAAAATATAATATAGAGATAAAGAAAAAAGAGTTTGATTCATTGATTGGAAGTGGAATTATCAATGGTGAAAAGGTAATTTTAATGAAACCACAAACTTATATGAATGAAAGTGGGAAAGCAGTTATTCAAGCTATGAATTTTTATAAATTGCCAATGGAAAATCTTATTGTAATTTATGATGATATTGATATAGATGAAGGTATTGTTAAAATTAGAAAAAAAGGTGGTCCAGGTACTCATAATGGTATGAGATCTTTAATGGAATATTTGAATAATGTTAATTTTCCGAGAGTTAGAATTGGTACTGGGAAACCTGTTTTTAAAGATTTACTTATTCAACATGTTATTGAGAATCTTAGTGATGAAAAATATAAAATATATGTTCCATCGATTGAAAAAGCGGGTAATGCAGCAGTGGATATTATTGAAAAAGGTATTGATTTAGCAATGAATTTAAATAATGGAAGTGAGTAATATGTATAAGTTATTTATTGATTCGTTGAATAATAGAGTTGGTGTGTATCAAAATGGTGAATTAGTTGAATTATATGATGATTTTAATAATATTGAAGGTAATATTTATTCGGCTAGAGTTAAAAATATTGTGGATGGTATAAAGGTTGCTTTTTGCAATATTGGCATTCAGAAAGATGGTATGCTTCAATCAAAGGATATTGTTGGATTTTCAAAAGGTGATATGATTAGTGAAATAATCGATAAAAAGAAGTATAGATTGGTTCAAGTTATAAAGAATCCAGTTGAAGATAAGGGTCCTAAATTAACAGAGCATATTAAGCTGGTTGGTAGAAATATTATTTTAATGTTGGATGAAGGAATTTATTTTTCTGATAAATTAACTATTGATGAAAAGAATAAATTAACTAAATTATTAATAAATTTGAATTTGAAATATGGCGTTATTGTTAGGTCTTCTGCAGTAAATATTGCTTTTGATGAATTAGTTTTAGAAATTAGGAAATTAGCTGATCAATTTGATGAAATTATTGAAAGATATAATAATTCGTCAGAAGTCTCATGTTTATATAATGTTGGTGGGATTGTTGATAAATTAATAACTGATTTGTATTCTAAGGATTTTAAAATTGAGGTTAATTGTAAGGAAGAATTTGAATTAATTAAAACTAAATATCCGGAATTTGATGTGGAGTTTGTTGATAAAATTCTAAAAAATAAAATGAAGTCAAAGATTTCATTGAAATCAGGTGGTTATTTGATAATAGAAGAAACTTTTGCTGGTACAATGATTGATGTTAATTCGGGGAATAATATTATTTCTAATAAAGATGGTGTGTTTTTAGATACTAATATTGAAGCGGCTATTGAAATTGCAAGACAAATGAGACTTAGGGATATGTCTGGAATAATTATTGTTGATTTTATTAATTTGAATAATGATGATGAGAGAGATAAAGTTATTAGATATTTAAGTGAATGTGCTAAATATGATAGGGCAAAAGTAAATGTTGTTGATTTTACTAAACTTCGGATTGCTTGAAATAACTAGAAAACCTATTTTTAATAAAAATAAAATTGGAAGCTTTTAAACTTCCAATTTTTCTTTTATTTTTTCTAATTCTTTGTTTCTTTTTATTTTTCTTGTTGTTGTTTTAATTAATTCTTCGTTTGAAATAATAATTTTTCTAATGTATTTATAAGCTGGTATTTTTTTATTAACTAGATTTTTTATATCTTCGTTTACTTTTTCAAAGATTTCTTCATCTGTTTGGTTTGCGAAATATATTTCTTTATTTTCAGGTAAAATTACCACTTCAGAGAATAATACTATATCTGAATTTCTGTTTAATTTTGTATTTTCAATATGTCCAAATACCATAGATTCATCAATATATGAGATATCATTTATTAGTTTTTCTAATTCTTCGGGAAACACTTTTTTTCCATTTTTAAAAACTATTACATCTTTTTTTCTACCTGTTACTGATATGATGCCCTTTTTGTCTATTCTTCCTAAGTCGCCAGTATGGAACCAACCATCGATGATTGCAGAATTTGTGGCGTCTTCGTTTTTGTAATATCCAAGCATTACAGCATCACCACGAATTATGATTTCACCTTCTCCTGTTGTATCTGGTTCATATATTTTGATTTCTGAGCTTGAGAATGGAAAACCTACGCTTCCAGGTTTTTTTACATACTTGTTTTCAGCTGCTACAGCGCCTGATGTTTCAGTTAAACCATATCCTTGGTATATATCGAAACCAAAATCATATAAGCCTTGAGCTGTTTCTTTATCAAGTGCAGCTCCTCCAGCAATAATTGATTGTAAATTAGGACCTATGTTATCGAAAATCTGTTTAAATATTTTACGTCTTGTCTTTATTGATGTGTGTCTGAAGATTTTTCTCAAGAAATTAACTAATTTTAATTTTTTCTTTTTTTCTAATTCTTTAATAATTCTTTTATAAATCATTTCAATTACTAGAGGGACACATACAAATCCTGTTATATTATAATCTTTGATGTTGCTTGCAAAATACTTTAATCCATCACAGAATATTAGTGTAACACCAAGTGATGATCCGAATAAAAATGTTATTACACTTTCAAATACATGGTGCAGAGGCAAGAATGATAGGAATCTATTTCCTTCTTCAACATAGAACATTCTTTTTGTATCATTTATAACTGTACAAATTGATTTTTGGGAAAGCATTACTGCTTTTGAAATGCTGGTTGTTCCTGAAGTAAAAATCATGACTGACATTTTTTCGTTATCTATTTTAACGTTATTGTATTCAGTGTGGTCTAGAGTTCTTGATTTTTCCAATTCTTCTGAATAAAGTAGAGAATTTTCAAAATTTTCGTCAAAACATATTTTGTTTGGACATGATGTTATTGCTTCATGGTATTGTTTTGCATATATTATTGTGTCTGCTTCACTACGCTCTAATAAATCAGTAATTTCGTTTAATGGTAGGGATTTATCAAGTGGTACAACCTCTATGTTTGAAGTTGCTGCAGCTAAATAAGAAACACACCATTCATATCTGTTTGGAGATATAATTGCAACTCTTTTGAAATTGTTTTTTAACATATATGCTCCAAAATCTTCAATGTCTTTTACGAAATCTTCGAATGTTTTTATGATTAATTTTTTATCAGTTGGTTTTAGTTTATATTCAAATGCTGATAATTTTAAATATTTATTTTTGTACAATTGTACTAGATCACGTAAATCTTTAAGATTGTCGTTTTCATATACATTGTTTTTCATTTTTAAATTATATTTCATATGGAATACCTTTCTTAAAATATTCAGCTTCATTATATATTAAATCTTGTCATAGTTTCAAGTTTTTGGGATTAGTTGAATTGTTGGTTGGTAATTGTTATAATTTTCTGAATGAATTATATTGGAGATTTAAAATGGATTTTAGTAAAACTTTGGATTACGAGCTTGTCAGGTCTAAAATTAAAAATATGTATATTTTAATTAGGAATGGTAAAGTTATTGTTAAGGCTTCAAATAATATTTCTGAGAATAGAATTAAAGATTTTATTAATTCAAAGGAAGATTGGATTAACAAAAAGTTGAAAGAGTTTGAAAATAAGTCTTTTAAAGAGAAATCGTATGTTAGTGGTGAAGTGTTTAAAGTTCTAGGAAATGATTATATATTAAATATTGAATATGGTAATTTTGAAAAGGCGAGTGTTAATATGGATAATGGGTATATTAATATTTTTGTTAGTGAAAATTGTAAAACTGAAAAAATTAAAGAACTTATTGAGAAAATGTATTATAAAGTTGCTTTAATGATTGTGGATAAATCAGTTAAGATGTGGAAAAGCACACTTAAAATTGCTCCTGATGTGGTGGTAATAAAAAAGTTGAAAACTGCATGGGGGAAGTGTAATTCTAATAGGAAGATAACAATTAATCCCGATTTAATGAAATATGACCAAAGGGTTATTGATTACGTTGTTTTACATGAATTTTGTCATTTGAGATATATGAATCATTCTAAAGATTTTTGGAATATGGTTGGTAAGTTTATGCCTGATTATAAAGATTTAAAAAAGGAATTGAAAAATGTATATTGACACTAAAGATTAATTTTATTTATAATAAAGTTGCTATACTAAATTAAATATAAAAGGAGTTATTATGGAAAAATTACGTGGTTTTGAAATTGCTAAAGGATGGGAAGATAAAGATATTAATTTACCTAAACGTTCTACAAAGAATTCAGCTGGATATGATGTGGAAGCTGCTGAAGATATTATAATTCCTAAATTTACTCCAGGAATTAAGCCGACATTAATACCTACAGGTCTTAAAGCATATTGCCAACCTGATGAGTGCTATTTATTATTAAATAGAAGCAGTGGTCCTAAAAAAGGATTTTTAATGGCTAATAGTGTTGGATTAGTTGATTCTGATTATTATGGAAATGAAGGAAATGATGGTCATTTCTATTTTGCATATTTTAATTGTAGTGATCATGATATTGAAGTGAAAAAAGGTGATAGTATAGGTCAAGTTTTGTTTACTAAATATTTAGTTGTTGATAATGATAATGCCGCAGGCGTTAGAGTTGGTGGTTTTGGATCTACTGACAAGAAATAATTAAATATTTGTAATATATAAATAGAGTTAATATGATTATATTACTTTATAAGCTCTTTTATAGGAGTTATATTATGAAAAATTTTTTAAAAACTTACAAATCAGTTATTATTTTGTTAGTTGCGATAATAATTGGAACAATCGTTGGATTGGTATTTAAAGAAAAAGCAGCTATTTTAAGTCCATTTGGGGACATTTTTATTAATCTGATGTTTATTATCATAATACCATTGGTATTTTTAAGTATTACAACAGCAATTGCTAAGATGAAGCAGCCTAAGAGATTGGGCAAGATTATGGTTATAACATTAATTATGTTTTTACTTACAGGTTTGATTGCTTTATTAGTTGGTGTTTTTTCTACTTATAAAGTTAAATTAATTGAAACGAAGGATTCTGAGACAATTAAGAATTCATTGGTTTCAGTGGAAGAGCAGGAACAAAAAGATAAAAAAGAAGATGAATCAATATTACAAATAGTTGCAAATACATTAACTGTTAATGATTTTTCTAAATTGTTGTCTAAATCAAATATTATAGCTTTAATTGTCGCATCTATATTGTTTGGAATTGCGATGAATATGGCTGGAGATTCTGCAAAACCTGTGGAAGAATTTTTAGATTCTTGTTACGCTATAATATTAAAATTGAATCAAATCGTAATTTGGTATGCACCAATAGGACTTGGTTGTTATTTTGCCACTATGGTTGGAAAATTTGGTGAATCAATTGCAGTTGGTTATGCTAAATTGTTTGTAATTTATACTATTGTAGCATTGTTGTTTTATGTATTATTTTATACTATTTGCGCATTTATTGCTGGAGGAAAGAGGGGAGTTATTGCTTTTTGGAAAAATATAATACCTTCTACATTAACTGCTGTTGGAACATGTTCTTCTGCGGCTTGTATACCAGTAAATATTGAGGCAAGTAGAAAAATGGGAATATCTGACGATATTTCTGGAACTGTTGTATCTCTTGGTACAAGCTTTCATAAAGATGGTTCTATGATAGGATCAGTATTTAAAATTATGTTTTTAGTTTGTTTGTTTGGAATTAATCCAGGTATTGGACAAATAATAGGTGTTTCAATATTGGCAAATTTACTAATAACAGGTGTTCCAATAGGTGGTGGCACGATTTCTGAAATGTTAATTTTAACAATGATGGGATTTCCTCTACAAGCATTACCAATATTGACAGTTATTGCAACTTTAATTGATGCACCGGCAACATTATTAAATGCAGCTGGGGATCCAAATGTATCTATGTTAGTAGCAAGAGCAGTTGACGGTAAGAATTGGATGGATAAAAATAAAGAAGATAATAAAGATATAACAGAATAATAAATACATAGGAGGAGCAATTAATTTATTAATTGCTCTTTTATATAATAATTAAAGGAGATTTATATGCAAGAATTAAAAATTAAAGGAATTTATAGACATTATAAAGGAGATTTTTATTTTGTTGAAGATATTATATAT
>CAURYI010000029.1:0-9332 GCA_963529075.1 uncultured Eubacteriales bacterium | reverse complement strand
GCATAAATCCTTAGAAGACATTACATATGTACCATTACCATCCTGTTCAACAGGCATAATATTTCCAGGATTATTTGCTTCTTCAATATAAACATTATATTTCCATCTACAACTTTGAGAACAATCCCCACAATTAGCACTTCTTCCAGACATATATTGACTTAAAAAACATCTTCCAGAATAAGCCCAACAAATGGCGCCATGAATAAACATTTCTGTTTCCAAACTTTCTGGAATATTATCAATAACTTTTTTTATATCTTCCTTATTCATTTCTCTAGAAAGAATAACTCTACTAGCACCATTCTTTTGCCAAAACTTTGCAGTATGTGCACTAAGAGTATTTGCCTGTGTACTAATATGAATTTCAATATTAGGTGCTATATCATGAATTAATTGAATAACTCCTCCATCAGCTGCAATAATCGCATCAACTTTCAATTTATCAAGCAATCTAATTTGCTTTTCCATTGCTTCATACAAATCATCTGAAGCATAAGTATTTAAAGTAACATGAACCCTTTTTCCAATACTATGTGCATAATTTATAATTTTAGCAAGTTCTTCCTCATTAATTGGCGAACGTGATCTAAGTGATAATTCCCCCGTTCCACAGTATACAGCATCAGCACCATACATAAATGCCACTTTTGCTTTTTCAAATGAACCTGCCGGTGCTAATAATTCCGGTTTTTTAATCATTTCAATTCCTCCTCAAGGATATATTATATATTATATTAGTACCTTTTTCAATAATATACCAACACTATAAACTGTATTATTGAAAAATCAAGCATTTTGCCATATAATATAGCAAATTAATAAACAAGGAAAAATCAAATGATACAAAAATATTTAAACAAACTAGAATATAATCTAATAATAGAAAATTTAATCAAAAATTGTAAAACATTTATAGGAAAAGAAATAGCAAGCAAATTAGAACCATCATCAAATGTCGAAAAAGTAAGTAGAACACTTGAAGAAACTAGTGAAGCAGTTAATCTATTTTCGAAATATGGTTCATTCCCCATTTCTGAAATAGATGATTTAACAATTGGTTTAAAACAAATTGAAAGTTATATAAATCTATCCGCTAAAAATCTATTAAATTTTGCCGATGTACTATACATGTCAAAAGAATTAAAAGATTATCACAAAGATGCTCAGGAGTATTCACAATATTTAGATAAATACTTTGATGACTTATATATAAATCAAGATATTGAAAGAAAAATCCATTCAAGCATATTATCAGAAGATACAATAGCAGATTCTGCATCACAAAAATTAAACCAAATCAGAAGAAATAAAAAAAATCTAGAATTACAAATCAAAAACACCTTAAACAAAATGATCCATTCAACAACATATTCTAAATACATGATGGATCCCCTTGTAACAATTAGAAACAATAGATATGTAATTCCTGTAAAAGAAGAATATCGCAATCAAATCAAAGGATTCATTCATGACACATCAAGCAGTGGCTCAACAGTTTACATCGAACCAATGTCAGTATTTGAAATTAATAACTCAATAAATACTTTAAATATTGAAGAACAACACGAAATTGAAAGAATATTAAGTGAATTATCAAGCAACCTATTCCCCCTATATGGATTTTTAAAACAAAATTTAAATTTGATAGGAAAACTAGACTTTATAACTGCAAAAGCGAGATATTCAATAGACAATGATTGTACTAAACCTGAAATTGGTGATTTTATTGAATTAAAAAATGCTAGACATCCTTTAATAAACAAAAATCAAGTAGTTCCAATTAATATCGAAATTGGTAAAACATATAGAACACTAGTAATTACAGGACCAAACACAGGTGGTAAAACAGTAACCTTAAAAACTGTAGGACTACTATCATTAATGGCACAATCAGGAATTCACATTCCAGCCTCAGATACCAGTACAATTAAAATATTCGATAATATATTTGCAGATATTGGAGATGAACAAAGCATTGAGCAATCACTAAGTACCTTTTCATCACACATGACAACAATTGTAAATATATTAGAAAACTTTACAATTGATAGCTTAATTTTAGTAGATGAATTAGGCTCAGGAACAGATCCAATAGAAGGTGCAAATTTAGCAATTAGCTTACTAGAAAGATTTTATGAATATGGCGCATTTACATTAGCTACAACCCATTACCACGAAATAAAAAATTATTGTTTATCAAATAAAGGTTTTGAAAATGCCAGTGCAGAATTCGATATCGAAAACATGCGTCCAACATATAACATATTAATGGGTATCCCTGGAAAAAGTAATGCTTTCGCAATAAGTCAAAGACTTGGAATTCCAAAAGAAATCATCGAAAGAGCAAGTTCTTTAATCAGTAAACCAGACACAGATATTGAAACACTCATGAAAGATATCTATGATTCAAAAATAAAAATTAAAGAAGAAAAAAAGGAAATTGAAAAAAATCTAAATCAGATTAAAGTATTAAGAAAATCATTAGAAAACGATGTAACCGATAAATTAAAACATGAAAAAGAAAAAATTGAAGAAGCTAGAAATGAAGCAAAGCAAATCTTAATTGACGCAAAAGAAGAAGCAAATGAAATAATCTCTAAATTAAGTAAAATGCAACAATCAGATACCAAAAAAGCCGAACATCTGCGCAATAAACTAAACGATTCAGTCAATAATTCCAAAGCCAAAGGCTTGGACCTAAGTGTTCTCCTATCTCTAAATAACAAAGCACCAGAAACACTGGCCCAATCATCAAAAACAAATTCAAAAATAAATATCAAAAATAACAAAGCACAAACAATTACATCAGAAATAAATGTAATTGGTGAAACTGTTGCAGTAGCAACCGAAATAATAGATCAATACTTAGATTCATGCTATATGGCAGGATTAAAAGAATGCCGAATAATCCATGGCAAAGGAACCGGAAAACTACGCCAGGGAGTACATGAATTCCTAAAAAAATCACGATATGTAGACAACTACTACACTGCCGGATTCACGGACGGAGACATTGGTGCAACCATTGTAAAATTAAAATCAAAACATTAATCTAAAAAGAGTGAAGAATGCAATGGCATCTTCACTCTTTTTTTAATTTTGGAGCGAGCACCGGGAATTGAACCCGGAACTTCGGGTCGGAAGCACGATATTTTGCCATTAAACTATGCTCGCATATATATAAATTATAGTATTTAAAATAAAATAAGTCAATTAAACATTATAAAAGCCATACTACCATAGTACAGCTTTTACAAATTTATTTAAAAAATTTCTCCCATTTATCAGTTCCAAGTGACAAAGAATGCACATATTCCAAATTAATTCCAATATTCTTCTTTATACTCGAAGTTATTACCGGTTTTCCATCTTTATTATTAACATTTAATCTTCTCATTCCAATCTCAGGTTCATTATAATCATCAGAATCAGAAACATAAACTCCAATAATTTTACCTTTTTCATCAAAATCAGCACCCCACAAAGTTATAATGTGATTAGCTTTCTTTGAAGGAGTTCTATGGCTAAGTCCCATAATATTTCCACTTTGAAGTTCAGATTTTATAGCATCACTAAAATCATCATAATTACCTGAAAAAAATCTTTTAGTTAAAGTGTTTTTTCCAAAAACCTCATAAAAAAATCCTCCCCTATTATCCCTCACAAAACGTTCAGGCCTATTAGTCGCTCCACTAAGTGATGGCTTATAACCATTAATAAAAAAATCTACACTCGTATCAGCCCATATACCCTTAGTATTTCCATAATACAATTTAAACATCTCAAATATTTTACTATCATGTTGATTATTATATGATGAAATATAATGATTTAAATTTTTCCATACACTATTTTCACCTGGTAAAACAGCTCTAATTGGATTTTCTCTTAAATATCTATCAATGTAATTTTTATTTTGTTCAATCCACCAATGCAATATATTACTTGCAACAGCACCACTACAAAGAACTCTATCAGATATTCCATTCGCATTTTTATTTACATCATACCATCCATTATTAGCTTGATACCCAGTTGTAACCATCAAATAATTATTAAATCTCTCTTTATTAAAAGTATTAAATTTAACTGGCTTAATTCCTTTTACCCATAAAGTAGTAATCTTTCTTTCACCATCTTCATAAGTTGTTTTAATAGCTTTCCCCGCTTCAATATTATCATTCTTTTTAGTTTCTTCCGTATTAGTTTTAGGCAAACTTGTTTTAGAACTCTCTTTAGACTTTAGCTGAGATACTAATTCATTATTTTTATCAGTCTGTACAGGTAAACTTGGCAAAACATTCTGAATAGAATTACTATTATTCAATTCAGCTTGCTTATTCTTTATATTTTTATTCAAATTAACTCACTTTTGAGTACTCAATTTCACTTTTGAATCAGTTACTTTATTCTTTATAATAAAATCATCTTTTTCATTATGAATATTTTTAGATCTTTCTTTATTAACATCATTTGCAATACTATTTATACCAGAATTAACAATATTTAAATTAGAATTATTCTTTTCTACACTAAAATTTCCATTATCCACTATATTATTTAGAATAGTCTTATCATTTCTTAAAACATTTTCAGGCTCCATTATTTTATTATTTTTTACAGATGCTATTTTAGTACTATTATCGACATTATTAGAGATGTTCTCAATTCCCATATTTTTAGAACTACTATCCCTACTTTTAGATTTTTTTACCATTCCACTAATAAAAATTCCAATCACTATAAATATAAAGATAAAACAAATTAATAAAATTATTCTATTCTTTTTCATATTCCCTCTTTTAAAAGCAATTATTCACTAATCAAATAATTAAACTCATTATATTTATTATTAATAATCAATTCCTTAATAACAGTAGGCTTTAAATAAATATCTTTAATTTCATCAATACTAAGCCAATAAAAATTATATTTCATAATCTTTCCATCAACATTTTCTTGAATAGCCCAATTATTCAACTTTATTCTTTCATCAGGCTCAATCAAAAAATAATTTTCAACCCAATGCTCCATTCTTTGATCTTTCTTATAAAAATGTTCATTTAAACAAACTAATTTCAAAGAATCAATTCCACATCCAACTTCTTCAAAAACTTCTCTTCTTATAGCAGATGTTGAACTTTCTCCAAGCTTAACATGTCCTCCAGGCAAAATATAATAATCATAACCATCAATCTTTTGAATTAAAAACTTTCCATTTTGTTCTATCAAGCCAGCTACTCTATAATGAAAACTAAATTTATCATTTTTAATTCTAACATCTTCAGACATATTAACCTCCTAATATTCTTCAATACTAACAACAATTTTTTCAACATCATCAGTATATTTTTTTTCAACTAAAATTTTACTAACTTGATTATCATCCCTTATAACGAATTTATTTAAACTATCAAGTACAACTTTAGCAATATTATCAGCATCAGGCTTTTTAGTTGGACTAATCAAATCCTTAAGCATTAATTCTTTGTCTGCCTTACAGGTAGATGCTGGAATTTTAAAATATGCAACAATGGATACAAAAACTCTATTAGTAATATTCAATTGCTTTCTATATTTTATAAAAAAAGCTTGTTGAATTAACGCTTCATACTCCTTTGTTCTGTTAGGAGTATAAACAGTTCCAGAATTCATATTAATTCTAGGTCTTTCCTTGCCAATTATCTTTCCCTCAACTTCAAATTCATATTTCATATCAAATCCTATTCCACACTACAATTTGAAACGGAATTAACGCCATTTAATAGCTTAGTGCCCTTCTTTATTATAAAATCCAACTTATCAATCATAATAAATAATTTATGCTTTCTACCAACTAAAGCTTTTTCAACACTATTTTTTCCATCATTAAACTTTGAAATAATTAATTCTAATTTATCACATTGTATTTTTGTTAAATTATTTTCTTCTTGAGCGATTTCTTTATAATCACATTTTTTTCCATCAAATTTTCGAGTAACTTCTCTAATTTCATCAATAAAATATACTTTTTCCTCAACAGCTTCAATAAATTCTTCTTCAGACTTTTCAGTCAAAGAATACCTCTTCGCCATAAACTCTAAATTCTCTCTAAATTTAGTAGTTTTTCTCTCATTAACAATATATTCTCTAGCAGAACCATATTTATTAAATATTTCATCATCAGGCAATGAAGATGTTTTATCAAGTGTTTTTATTAACTCAAGTCTAATACCCTCTTTTTCAGAAATTATTTTTTGCAAATCATCAGTAATTTTTTCTATTTCCAATGATTTTTCTACAAAATATTTTTTTATTTCCGACAAATCAATATTATCATTCAAATTAATTCCTAAATCATCACTTTTACAAAAATATGAATTTAAAACATTAATATTTTCTTTTAACTCTTCACTTTCAAACTCAAGTAACTTATCTTGAATTTCCGCTTTCTCTAAATTAACCAAATTAACATATTCTTTATGAAAAACATTCAAAACATTTAAAATTCTATGCAACATCTCCTTTAAGATTGCTTCATTTTCGCAGTCTTCATTACCATTAATCGAAAAAATCCATTTCCCATCCAAAATAGAATTTCCTCTATTTTCTAATTCATTTTCTTCCTTATTAAGTTCAATAACTCTGTCAATTATTTTATCTTCAACACCATCAATAGAAGCAACTATAATTTCATTATCAGCATAATCCCCATTTATCATTAACTTTTTATTTTTTAAAAATAAAACAAATAATTTTTTAATCTGTTGTTTTAATCCCATATCTACCTCTAAATGCAAAAATCTAGATATATTATAAATATATCTAGATTTTTAATCAATACATTTCAAACATTTGCAATATCAATGTCATAGATTATTTTTTCAAATTATGCTTTAGAAAACTTTCTTTCAAAAAATTTCACAATTTCAATAATTGGAATAATTGCGAAAGCAAGACTAAATGCAACCATAAATTCAGTAAAGTTAATACTTTCAAATCCAAATAAATTCACAAAGAAAGGGATATAAATTACTCCAATTGTAAATATAATTGTTAAAACAATTGCACCAAGTAACCACCAATTAAAATTATTTAATTTAAAAATAGATTTTCTCTGTGATCTCATACAAACAGCATGGAACATTTCCACAAAGTTCATAGTTAAAAAAGCCATACTCATTCCATGTCTTGATTCAGCCAATAAAAATCTTCCATTCTCCAAAAATTCACCCATAAAAAATGAAATTGTTACTAGAATAGCCATAACTATTCCTTGCCAAATCATATCAAAGCCAGCACCATCAGCAAAAACAGAATCATCCGTCTTTCTAGGCTTTCTCTTCATTATATTACCTTCAGCCTTTTCAGTACCAAGTGCAAGACCTGGAGTTGAATCAGTAATCATATTAATCCACAATAAATGTGCAGGTGTTAAAAAAGTAATTCCAAGCAATGATGATATAAATATTACTAAAACTTCAGCCATATTAGTAGATAATTGGAATTGAATTATTTTTCTAATATTATCATAATTCTTTCTTCCTTCTTCAACAGCATTAACAATAGTAGCAAAATTATCATCAGCAATAATAATATCAGATGCACCCTTTGTAACATCAGTTCCAGTAATGCCCATAGCAACACCTACATTAGCCTGTTTTATAGATGGTGCATCATTAACACCATCACCAGTCATTACAGTAATATAATTCAATTTTTGCAAAGCCTTAACAATCCTTGTCTTATGCTCTGGTTGAACCCTAGCAAAAACGCTTACATTCTTAACAACTTCAATAAGTTCTTCCTCAGTAATCCCATCAATTTCAGCACCCGTTCTAGCATTTTTAGCATCCTCGATAATCTTTAATTGTTTAGCAATTGCAACAGCTGTATCAATATGATCACCCGTAATCATAATAGGTCTAATTCCAGCGCTCTTACATCTATCAATAGCATCAAAAACTTCATCCCTACAAGGATCAATCATACCAACAAATCCAATAAAAATTAAACCTTTTTCAACTTTTTCAGAACTAGCTTCATAATTAAGCACATCAGATGTTTTATAAGCACATCCAAGCACTCTTAATGCTCTATCAGCAAAATCCTTATTTTTGGCAAAAATATTTTTCTTAAAATTATCGTTTATATTTTTAACTTCACCATTTTCTAAATAAAAATCACAACGATCAAGTAATATTTCACACGCACCCTTTGTAAATTGAACATATTTATTATCAAAATATTTATCATTCACAGCCTTTACTTCATGAACAGTACTCATCATTTTTCTCATAGAATCAAATGGTACTTCTTGAACTCTAGGTAAAACTTTCTCTAATTCTGTTTTATCAAAACCTAACTTAAAAGCATATTCAACTAAACCATTTTCAGTAGGCTCACCTTCTGCAACACCTTTTTCCTTATTCATTTTAGAATCAGAACATAGAGCCATACCCTTTGACAATAAATCAATATCATCTTTATTTCCATCTTCACCAACAAATGATTCCACAACCGTCATTTTATTTTTAGTCAATGTACCGGTCTTATCACTGCATATAACTTGCACACAACCAATTGTCTCAACAGTATTAAGCTTTCTAATCAAAGCCTTTCTCTTAGACATTTCAGTAACACCAATTGATAAAATCACTGTAACAACCGCAGGTAAACCTTCAGGAATTGCAGCAACAGCAAGTGCCACAGCCATCAAAGTAGTATCAATAAAATTATCTGCATTAATACCACCGCCCCTAATCAATCTTAAAACAAAGACTAATGCACAAATTATCAATACAATTTTAGTTAAAGTCTTAGACAATTGAGTCATTTTCTTTTGTAATTGAGTAACTTCCTTTTTAGCAGTTTGCAAACTAGTTGCAATCTTACCAATTTCCGTATTCATAGCAACTTCAGTAATAACTGCTTTTCCCCTACCATAAGCAACTGTACTTCCACTGTAAACCATGTTAGTTCTATCAGCCAAAGGAATTAAATTATTCTCACCAGAGCTCATATTCAAAATATCTATTAATTTATTAACTGGCACTGATTCACCTGTTAAAGTTGATTCATCAGTTTTCATACTATATGCTTCAATCAATCTACAATCAGCTGGAACCAAATCACCAGCTTCAAGAACAATTACATCACCTTTAACTAAATCCTCACTTTTTATAACAATAATCTTCCCGTCCCTAATAACTTTAGATGTTGCAGCAGTCATTTTTTTCAAAGAATCAATCGCTTTTTCAGCTTTCCCTTCTTGAATCAATCCCATAATAGTATTAATAATTACAACAAATAAAATAATAAACACATCAGTAAAAGGCTCATTCTGTATC
>CAURYI010000028.1:0-9459 GCA_963529075.1 uncultured Eubacteriales bacterium | reverse complement strand
TTTATCATAATTTTGTCAATCTACTAAAAAAGAAGAAGAAGAGATATGATACACCTTTTGGTTATTTTGAATATAGGGATGTGCCTAGTGAAGTTTTTTATATGGGTGTTGACGTAATTAAGAAGGGAAAATATTCTTTCCAAATGGCATGCCCTGAAAAAGCTTTGTGTGATATGTTATATACAAAGAGTCCTGTTGGAAATATGGAAGAGCTTAGGGAGTTGTTAGTTAATGAGATAGGTGTTAATATGGATAAATTAGTAAATTTGGATATTGATGCTATTTTTGAACTTAGTGAAGCTTATCATTCTACTAATGTTACGATGTTATATAAATATTTGAGGAGAAATGTTAATGGTTAATGTTATACAAACAATGTTAAATGAGTATAAAATAAAAGATTTCGAAGATGGAGTTAATGCAGTTCGTGAGATTATTCAAAAGATTATATTGGCTGGTTTAAGTAGATGTGGTTTTTTTGATGTGGCAATTTTATGTGGTGAAACAGCGTCGAGGATTTATTATAAATTGGATAGGTTTTCACGTGATTTAAATTTTATTTTAATGGCGCCTAATGAGTATTTTATGGCAAACAAATATCTTGATTTTATGGCTAGGGAGCTTAATGCATATGGTTTGGATGTTGAATTTATAACTAAAGATGATAATCAGAGATATGTCCTAAAGTTTAATCCTAAGCCATATTTGGGAATTAATTTAGATATTTTTAATGAAATTAGATTGAAGTTTGAAATTGATACGGAGTCACAGAATTTTGGGGTATATGAATTTAAATTTAAAGAGTTACCATCTCCTCATAAGATTAGGTTATTTGATCAAGAATCTCTTTTTAATGATGTAATTTGTGATATTTTAAATCAAAAGTCAAATTATAAAGTAAGTGGGCGTATTTTATATGATTTTGCTTATTATGTAGGGAAGAAAAAGAAAATTAATTTATTTTCGATAAATGAAAAATTAATTGAGATGGAAGTAATATCTGAGGATGAGTCGTTAAATCTAGAAGGTTTAAAAGATATGTTAATTAAGAAGTTTGAACGTATTAACTATATTAATGCTAAAAAAGATGTTTCTTCTTTAGTTGAGGATGAGTCTGAACTTGATGTATGGGATGAAAATTATTTTGTAGAGTTGACTGAGAAAATAAAAGAGGATTAGATTAGTAAAATAGGATATGCTTTGTTGCATATCCTATTTCTCGTATAAGTTAAAGTCTTCGTATTCTAAATCATCAAAAGGAATATATTCGATGGATAATGGTTTATTGTTTTTATCAAATATTAATTTAAATACTTCTGGAGAATTTAAACGCTTATTATAAATAATTTTATTATTGAATTCTAAAGTAATTTCTTTATTTTTTGTTACATTTGTTATTTTACACCATTCTTGTAACAGGAATGAAATTGCTATTCCATGTGAGAAGATAGCGACTCTTTTTCCTCGATTGGATGCTAATACGTCTAATAATCCTTCAAGCATTCTAGTGCGTACTTCTTTTTGACTTTCTCCACCTATTGTTTTATAGTTTGGATTCATAAATTGTTCAGAAAACCAATTTGGAACTGTGTCTTCATTAGTCTGACCTAATACTCTTTCGTCAAATCTTGAATCAAGTGATATATTTAAATTTTGCTTTTCCATCATGTATTTAGCAGTTTGTAAAGTTCTAACACAATTACTTGCATAAATTTTATCAATATTTTGTAATTCCGCTTCATTTGCTAAAAGTTCTGCTCGTTTTTCACCATTAACTGAAAGAACTATTTTTTCTCTTTTGATTGTTTGTGAATCATTGCTCTTATATTCTTCTATTCGTTGATTACTAAGTCTTGTAGAGTGCCTGATTAAATATATAGTTGTATTCATAAAACCTCCTTTATTTATGAAGATATTATAATATATATTTTTATATTTTAAAATATGATATTATATAAAAAATATTAATTTTATGGAGGTATTTATGGATTTAAGATTACAACAAGAGGCTTTAAGAAAAGTTGAAAATGCTTTGAATGATTTGGAAAATCAGCTTAATTTATTAAATGAGGGAGAAGATTATAATCGTTTAAAAACTGTAATTAATAAGTTGGATGATATTAAAAATAAGGTTATTAATGGTAGTGAAGTAGCAATTCAAATTGTTTTAGATGAAATGTAAATAAAAAAGATCACTTAATCAAAAGTGGTCTTTTTTATTTATTGAAGAATTTTTTTATTTTTAAGGCTATTTTGTCGAATATTGTTTTGTTGTGGTAGGGAATGATATTTATAGTTTGTGGTGGAGTTTGTTTTGAATCTGATGCTGGTTTTTTATTTTTAAATATATCAATCGTTGTTGCTTCTTCATATATTTTATCATTTTGTTGCCATGTATTGAGAATATCTTTCTTTTCTTGTGGAGTTGCTATATATGTGTAATATAAACCAGAAATGAAGTCTTTAGTTTCTTCAGATATATTTTGTTCTTTTAATTTTTTATTTGGTAGTAGGGTAATTTGTTTTGAACAATTTTTTGCCATTTGTTTTAAATTTTTTAATATTTGATTTGGGATTTTAGAAACAAATGAGTTATCGCAATGCTTTAAAACATATAGAGTTTCATATGCTGTATTAATATATTTTGTTTCATCTATCATCTTTTGTCACCTCTTGTTTATCTTCTTTAATATTTGTTTTGTTTTTGTTTTTTGAGAAAATATTAAATTTTGATAGTAGGTTTAATATTTTTTCAAATCTTCGACCAGTTTTTCCTTGTTCAGTAGTTATTTCTTTTATATCATCCATCGGGAATAGTGGTGGATTAGGTTCTGAATTTGGAATATCATCAAATATACTAAAGTTGTCTAAATTAATTTCGTTTGATGTTGATTCGTATGAAGGATGGATCGATGTCATATCTCTGTCTGTTGGTACTTTTTCAATAAATGAAAATAGTTTATCTGTGAATTCTTTATTATTACATATGAAGTTACCTGATGCACCATTGTTTGATATATTATTTTTATTTATTCCAGGAAGTGCTTTAATCATATCTTCATTACATAGTTTTGGAACAAAATATTTTACGAAATAATCATCTTTTGATGTATCAATATCAATTGTTAGGGCATGTCCACGGTCTCTAACCATCATAAAAATTTGATCTTCTAATGATATTATATCAGTCCATCCAACATCTAAGTCTATGGGAAATTTTTTGAATAGTTCTTCTGCTGGTTTGGTGTTTTCACCATATAGTATGATTGGGTAATTAAATTTATTTTGTTTTTCTGAAATTTTGGTAATTGAGCTTAATAATTCTTTGTTATTCATTACATACGAGTGGCACGAATGTAATAGTTCATTTATAGTTTTAGCGTCTTTTATAGAATTGTTTAGGTCACCTAAATTGAAAGAGGTATATCCAACAAAAGTCTTTTTTACATTTTCTACAAAGTCTTTTGACATATTTGAAAAGTTCTTTTGAAATATGTCACGGCAATCAGTATTTTTATAATTTCCGATTGCTAGTTGCTCTCTTGTTTTGTTAAAAAAATCTGTTAATGATTCGTTAACTTCTTTACTAAGGCCAAGGCTTTCGAAGCTTGATTTAAAATCAAATTCTAAATATTTTAAACTTTGGTATAGTTTATCTGTATAGTTGATTTTACTCGCTTCATCGAAGTTATCTGCGCTATTTGGAGCAAGTTGTAATAAATCATTTTTTATACTTAAGTCGGTTTTTATAAATTTTTTTAATGCTTTTAAGTTTTGATCAGCTGAATTAAATATATACATAATTTTACCTCATTATTTTCTAATTAATTTATATTATTTATATAGTAAAATGTTTTATTTATCAATAATGCAGTAAAAAAGAATTATTTTCTTAATACTATTGCAAAATTGCGCAAAATATATTAACATAAATATATTAACCTTATAGGAGGACATTTTAATGAAAATGGGGAAGCTACTGAGTAGTAAGCGGATGTTGACGTCGAGAATATCCTTAATTGACTATCATATTGGCTTATTGAATGCTGATATAGAAGATTTCGATGATAAATTTCCGACGGTCAAAGGGAAGAGTGAAGTCGAGAAGGCTGAATTTTTGGTAAATTTATATAAAGGAAATATCTCTAATCGAATGAAAAAAGAAGAAGGGAAGCACTGATAAGTGCTCTCTTTTTTTGTTTTTGGAATTGCAAAAAAATATAAAACAATGTTATAATCATATTGTTGATAAAGGAGAATATTATGTTAAAATTTTTAAAGAAAATTATGACTAAGGAAGTAATGTTTTATATTATATTAGGAGTTTGTACAACTTTAGTTAATTTAATATCATTTCAATTATTGACTAAAGCTTGTAAATTGAATGATAATTTATCAAATGCTATTGCGATTATATTATCTGTATTATTTGCATATATTACTAATAAGGATATTGTTTTTCATTCTGAAGCAAGTTCAGCTAAAGAAAAATGGATGGAATTTTTTAAATTTATATTGGGTAGAGCAGCTACAATGGTGCTAGAGTTTGTTGGTGGATTGTTAATGTTTAAATTACCAATTGATAAAATGATTTCTAAAATTATTTTAACTTTTGTAGTTATTGTTCTTAATTTTTTTATTAGTAAGTTTTTTGCTTTTAAAAAGAAGAAATAGTTTTGTAAGTCTGAGAATATATTCTTGGACTTTTATTATATAAAAAGGAGGAATGGATTTTGAATAATAGAACTATACTTGGAAATGCGACTATGGCTCATGTGAATCTTATGGATATTAATATTGATACTAAGCAGCTTGTTAAAGATATATTTATTAAAATAAATGAAACTAAAGAAGATATTCTCAAAGCTAATATGATTGATATTAGAAATAATAATGGTTTTGAAATTGATTTTAATATAATTGGAATGATAGAAGAGGAATTACTAAAAATTGATGTTTTATATAATAAAATTATATATCTTGAAAATAATCTGGAAGAATATCTATTAAACGATTCTTTTGGAACTATTTGTGCTATGTATAATGGGAATACTTATTATTTAATTGAACTTGCTTTAAAATCGATTTTAACGCGTAATAGTATGATATTTGTTAGTGAAAAGAATTATATGGATTTTACTAATAGATTAATACTGATTTTGATTAAAAATATACTTGATAAGTATAGAATTGACAAAAATTTAATTCAATTATTATATACTGATAATTTTCATGCTTTATTGTCTAATAATGCTAGTATAAATCGAGTTTTGGCTATTGGTGATTTAGAATTTCAAAATAGAGTTAAAGAAAGTTAAAGTGTTGAACTGATATGTTTAGGGATTGATAGATATGATATTTATATTGAAGATATTAATAATATTTCAATACTGGAAGCGTTGTCAAAAATGGATTCCTGTGATATATATGTCAAATCAGGATTGAAAGTTTCATTTGATGATTATATTGAAGTTAAAGATGTTGAGGAGGCTGTTGGACAGATTAATTTTAATACGGCTGGACATGCTTCGATAATTTTAACTGATAGTAAGAGTTCCGCTTCATATTTTGTGAAAAATGTTAAGGTTGATAATGTATTTGTTAATACTTTATTTATTCAGAATTATTTGAAATTTGATATGGATTTATTTTTTAGAAAAAAGAAAGTAATTGATAATATTGGTATGATGAATAGTTTGTTTGGAGGAAGTTATGAATGATTTTATTTTAGTTGCTATAAAGCTGCTGATTGGATTTTTTTCTTTAATAATGGTTATTAATATTACTGGTAAGGGAAATTTAGCTCCTAATTCAGCTAGTGATCAAGTTCAAAATTATGTACTTGGTGGTATTATTGGTGGAATTATATATAATAAAGAAATTGATATTTTAGAATGTATTATAATTTTGTTTATATGGTGTATGCTTGTATTGTTATTTAAAGTTATTAAAAAACATAGCGTTAAAGCTAGACAATTCATTGATGGTAAAGCATTAATTATTATTGATAATGGTAAAATTAATATTGAAAATTGTAAAAAAGTCGGTTTATGTGCACATGATGTTGCTTTTAAATTACGTACTCATAATGTATATTCAACACATAAAGTGAAAAGAGCTATTTTGGAGCAAAATGGACAATTAATTATTATATTATTTGGAGAAGAAAATCCTAAATTTCCAATTATTACTGATGGACAGATACAACATGATATTGTAGCAATCATTGGTAAGGATGAGGAATGGTTGCTTGAAACAATAAAGAAAAGAGGTTATGAAAAACCATCTGATATATTCCTTGGTGAATATGTTGATGGAGAGCTTATTTTAACAGCATATAATTAGTTTGGTAGAGAAGTATTGCAATATTTCTCTTTTTTATTACTATTGATAAATTGTTTTAGAGTGATATAATGATATTGAAAATTTAATTTTGTAAAAACGAACAGTTATTTGCTTGTGTTTGATTTTATTTAGAAAGGTATATAAGGTGGCTTATATGGAGAAGAATAATGTAAAAATATTAGTAATTGTAGTATTGTCAATAGTAGTTCTACTAATAATTGCAGCAATTAAGTTTAATTTTTTGAAGAAGTTTGAATTTAAAAAATTAAATCAATCAAATTATAATGCAACTATTACTAATAATATAAATCCTGCACAGGGAGAAAAGTATGAGAAAGTAGTTGATGGTGTATCAATTAGTTTTACTAAATTGGGTGGATGGAAATACGAAGAGCTTCCAGCAACTAAAGAATATAAATTTGCATTAAAATTTTATAAGAGTAGTAAGGATAAGTATGCTATTTTATATTTTTATAATACTATGTCAGCTGTTTGTGGAACTGAACGTAGAGTTGATACTTTGAGCTTAAACAATGGAAATAAACTTAATGTAGGATATTCTACAGTGGATAATATATGGAGAGATATATTCTTTTCATTAAATAGTAAAGATATAGTAATTATAAATCATACTTTGGAGAAAGTAGAAGCGGAGAGTTTCTTTGAAATGGTTAAGACTTTTGAAGTTTCTAAAAAGGGAAATACAAATGATAAACTAACATTAATGCTTAAAGAAGGTAGTTTAAGTGATAGTGGGGCAGTTTTTGTATTAGATAATAAAAGTGATAAACTATATACATATGGTGCTGAATATGATATTGAAGTAAAAACCGATAGTGGTTGGGAAAAAATAGAAGATAGTAATAGTAAGGAATGGATTTTAGCACTATATACTATAGAACCTGGTAAGACAAATAGTTTTGCAGTGGATTTTTCGGAATGTAAAAATAAAATGGTTTCTAGAAAGAAATATAGAGTTGTTAAAAAACTTGTTGAAAATGGTGGTTCTAATAAAGTATTATCTGTTAGTGCTGAATTTCAAATGAGATAAAATTAGTACACTGCGTTTTATATTTTTTATAAAGCGTGGTGTATATTTATATAAATGGAGGAAATGTGAAATTATCGGAATATTGTGATAAAAAAGAAAAAATATGGTATGAAATAGAGGAATCTTATGTAAAAAAGTTTATTGACTATTTATCTAAAAATATTGAAGAGGATTTGTTTAGAATTGCTAATACAAATGATAGTATGGAAGTATTTGATAGATTGAAGTTATGGATTTTCAATTTTTATAATAAAGAATTTTTGGATGGCTTAAAATTTATTGATATCAATTATAATGATATTAAGAGGAGATTTATATATTCATTTATTTTGACTTTTACTCTAAATAATAGAAATGTTGAATTAATGTATGATGTTTTGAAATCTTTTGGGATTATAGAAAAATTACTTGTCTATGATGATTATTATGAATTAATTACAAATGATTTTGGAAATATAAAATTTATGAAGGCTAAAAATAGTTTTGCTAATGATATGGAAACAATTGAATATATTCATAAAATGGGAGATAAAATCAAAGATGGATGCCATGATGTTTCTTTTTATTTAATAAAGAAATATGATACATTTAGGGCAATTACAGCTATTTGCACTAAGGGATTAAATGAAAAGTATTATCATTCTTTTGTTATTGATGATGAGGATTATGTTATAGATCTTACTGGTAATTTAATTATGCCTAAAGATCAATATTATTTATTACAGGATGTTAAAGAGCTAAATGATGTTAATTATAAAGAATATATTGATGAAAAAGATGATATTGAGAAATTTGATGAAAGTGGAACTTTATATAAACTTTTAAGAGATGGTTTATATAGACAATATTTGAATGAAAATGGTTAGAAAAGAGGTGTAATGATATGTATGTGTTAACTGCTCCACCTAAGACGGGTAAGTCTACGGCTATTAAAAAGATTATTAATATGCTTGGATCTAAAAATTGTTGTGGTTTTTATACAAAGGAAATGATTGAAAATGGACAAAGAGTTGGTTTTAAAATAGTGACTTTGAGTGGAAAAGAAGGAATCTTAGCACATGTTTCTTATGATGGAGAGTATAGAATTGGTAAATATGGAGTTAATCTTGAAGAGTTTGAAAAGGTTGCTCTTACAGAGTTAGAGGATATTATAAATACTGGTGGTGACAAGTATGTAATAATTGATGAAATAGGGCCTATGCAACTTTTTTCGGATAAATATAAGGAACTATTATTAAAGATTGTGTCTACTGATAAGAAGATTATTGGTACTGCTTTTTAGGAGAGTTATGATTGGCTTGATGATTTTAAGAAATTGGATAATGTCGAATTAATTGAAATTGATGAAATGAATCGTAATGATATTCCAATGGTAGTAGTTGAGAAGATTTCAAAAGATGATGGTTTGTTTCAAACTAAGATACAGAAAGCCAAAAAGTATATATTGAATAAAGATAGATTTGTAGATGATGGAAATAAGATAATTATTAATTCAGATCATGGTACTAGAGTAGTTGCTAAATTAAATGATGGGGGATATTCGTGTAGTTGTGATTATTTTAAGACTAAGGGGACTTGTAGTCATATAATGGCTTGTATAATAAGATGATAGTAAGAATCGGACGTTGTGTGCCGCTTTTTTTGGATATAATATTATTTTTAATTGAAAATAATAAAGCTTAGGCGGCAGTTGAAGGAAAAGCTAAAGAAGAAGTTAAAAATATGGGTGTTTTAGAAAAGGCAATAGTAATTTTATTGAGCGTTCTTTAATGGAATGCTCTTTTTTATATATTGATTTTAATAAAAACTTTATGATATAAAGTAGGAAAAATATAGTAAAAGGAAATTTATGTATGAGAAATAAAATTGTTAATAAACAAATTCCAATTAGTTCGATAATAGATGTTGCCAATTATTTAGAAAAATATAAAGAAGATTATTTAAAAAAGTTTCATGATGATGAGTTAAAAAATAAAAATATTCCTATTAAAGAGCAAAGATGGTTATACAAATATAGTCATGCAGAAGTTAATTATACAATAGAATTTCATGATGGTAAGAGT
>CAURYI010000027.1:0-9467 GCA_963529075.1 uncultured Eubacteriales bacterium | reverse complement strand
ACATCAAAATGATTCTACTATAAGGTTTATTTTATTTCAATATAATTTTTATTAATATTACTTACCTTTTCCTTTTATAATTGCAATAATAATTATTATAATTACAATTATTCCAATAAAGCCACCAAATCCTAAATTTCCTCCTCTAACATATCCATTATTCATATTTTTAGTTAATAGAAATGGTGCTAAATACATTAGTATTGTATATAAATAGTCGGGATTATTCTTTGTAGTCGATTGATTTGTCTTAGTGTTTGTATTTTCATTATTCACAGTATTGTTTTTATAATAATAATTATTATTGCTTGAATTTGAATAACTTTTACTTGATGAATAATATTTTTTTGACGACGAATTTGATTTGTGGAATTTGAAGATCTTAGTTTTTGGGCTTGAAGATTTATAACTCTTATTGCTTGATGAACTTTTTGACTTGTAACTTTTAAAATTGCCCACATCTGCTTGTACTTGACTTATATTTAAACTAATTGTTCCTAATTGGATTACTAATGTGATTGAAATTATTATTGTTAATATTTTTAAAAATTTCTTCATATTTTTCTCCTTATTTTTCATAGATAAATTATATAATATTTAATTATATGTTTCAATTAAAGTTTTAAACTTTACAAATTTTGGTTTATCGTTTAAAATGTCCCTAGACTTTTTATGAATGGAGATTTTTTTATGTTAAAAAAGAGTATAGTTGTATTTTTAGTTTCAATGGTTCCGTTAATTGAACTTAGAGGTGCTGTGCCAATTGCATTCAGCCCATTGTTCAATGTAACGCTTCCTATACCGTTAATTTATGTACTTGTTATTTTAGGAAATATTTTGCCAATGCCTTTCATTTATCTTTTTGCTAGAAAAGTTTTGGTTTGGGGTAAGGATAAAAAAATTATTGGCAAATTCTTTACATTTTGCTTAAACAAAGGTGAAAAAGGCGGACAAAAACTTCAAGAAAAAGCTGGAAAAGGAATTTATTTTGCATTATTCTTATTTGTTGCAATCCCTGTCCCTGGAACTGGTGCTTGGACTGGTACATTAGCTGCTAGTATGCTTGACCTTGATTTTAAGAAAAGTATGATTGCAATTTCATTAGGTGTTGTGGCTGCTGGTATTATTATGGGACTTGGTTCTGCTGGTTTATTTACAGCAATTAAACATGTATAAAAAGATTTATTATTAAATCATTAAAGAGCTTAAATACATTTGTATCTAAGCTCTTTTTTATATATTTATTTTTAATGAATATAATTATCAAATAAAACAATTTTACCTTGTTTAAGTGTTTCTTTAACATCTATAACTCTTTGGTTTGATGAGCCTTTCCATGCTAATTTTGGATGGTGCAATTCTTGTACAAATTGTCCGTCTACTAATACATCTAAATATTTCATAATTTCTTTGTCTTTTAAATATTCTTCAAATGTGTAACCTGTCCATGCCCATATTGTTTTTTCTGGATACATTTTTTTGAATTCTTTGGCTAATTTTGTTGAACCTGGTAAGTTTATTGGATGCATTGGTTCGCCACCTAGTATTGATAGTCCTTTAATATTTTCATCATGTGCTAGTCTTAGGATTTCAAATATTGTATCGTCTGTAAATTCTTTTCCTACTGAAAAGTCATGTGTTTCTGGATTGAAACAATTTTTACAATTGAATACACATCCTTGAAAAAATATTGATACTCTTACTCCTGGACCATCTGATATATCCATACTTCTTATTTTATTATATTTCATTATTTTATTACTCCCTGTACTCTACTATTGTTGTTTGTTTGCTACTCTTACTTTTGCTTCTGCTTTTGTTACTTTTGTTTTATCATTTTCATCATCTGTATTTTCTAAGTGAAGTACTCTCTCTTTTATTTCTTGTGTTCTACCTTTGTTCCAGAAATTTGTTCCAATATATCCACATGTTCTTCTTGCTACATTTAATGTGTTATGGTCTTTGTTTCCGCAATTTGGGCAGTGCCATTCTAGATCGTCTCCTAATAAGATTTCTCCATCGAATCCGCATTTTTGGCAGTAGTCTGATTTTGTGTTTAATTCTGCATATACGATATTGTCATAGATGTATTGAATTACTTGCATTACAGCATCTAAATTGTTTTGTAAATTTGGTGTTTCAATATATGAAATGGCTCCACCCGGGCTTAATCTTTGGAATTTTGATTCGATTGATAATTTTTTGAATGCATCAATTTTTTCAAATACTGGTACATGGTATGAGTTTGTAATATATCCTCTGTCTGTAATACCTTCGATTTTTCCAAATCTCTTTTGTAAGCATTTTGAGAATTTGTATGTTGTTGATTCGATTGGTGTTCCATATACTGAGTAATCCATGTTTTCTTCTTTTTTCCATTGTGCACATTTATCATTTAAGTATTGCATTACTGCTAATCCAAATTCTTCACCTTTTGCTCCATCTGTATGGCTGTCTCCTGTCATGTATTTAACACATTCGTATAATCCAGCATAACCTAGAGAAATTGTTGAATATCCTCCATGTAATAATGGTTTGATGCTTGCACCTTTTGGTAATCTTGCTAATGCTCCATTTTGCCATAGGATTGGTGCTACATCACTTGTTGCATGTGATAATCTTTCATATCTTGTTTTCAAACCTTTGTGGCATAATTCTAATCTTTCGTCCATTATCTTCCAGAATTTTTCTACGTCTTTTCCTGAGGATAATGCAACGTCTGGTAAGTTAATTGTTACAACACCTTGGTTGAATCTTCCATAATATTTTGCTTTTTTAGTTTTTGGATCAACATATGGTGTTAAGAATGATCTGCATCCCATACATGGGTAACATTGTCCGTCACCATTGCTATCTATTTTATATTGTTTCATTTTCTTTTCAGAAATATAATCTGGTACTAATCTTTTTGCTGTGCATTTTGCTGCTAATTTTGTTAAGTAGTAATATTTGCTTCCCTCTTTAACATTATCTTCTTCTAAAACATATAATAGTTTAGGGAATGCAGGTGTTACATAGATACCTTTTTCGTTTTTCATTCCTTCTGTTCTTTGTTTTAGAACTTCCTCAATAATCATAGCTAATTCTGATTTATATTCTTCTGTTTCACCTAAATACATACATACACTTAAGAATGGAGCTTGTCCGTTTGTTGTTGTCATTGAGTTAATTTGATATTGGAATGTTTGAACTCCATCAACTACTTCTTTTTGTAAATCTTCTTTTGCATATTTTTCAACATCTTCTTTAGAGAATCCTCTTGCTTCATATTTTTTTACATATCTTAAATAACTTTCTCTTACAAATGGTGCTAAATGTGTTAATGTAATTGTTACACCACCATATTGGCTTGAGTTTACTGCTGTAATTATTTGTGTTGCAATTGTCATTGCTGTAATGAACCTATGTGGTTTTTCAATCATTACTCCATTGATACATGTTCCATTTTGCAACATATCTTCTAAATCAATTAAATCACAGTTATGTAATGCATTTTGTGCGAAGTAATCCATATCATGGAAATGAATCAATCCTTCATCATGTGCATCTACTACTTCTTTTGGAATTAAGAATCTTCTTGAAATATCAGTACTTGTGATTCCTGCTAAATAATCTCTTTGTGTTGTTACTACTCTTGCATTTTTGTTTGAGTTTTCTGTATTCCAATATTCACTTGTTCCATCAATTAATTCTTTGATTGATTGATCTGTGGTGTTTGCTTGTCTTACTAGAGATCTTGTGTATCTATATGTTATATATGCTTTTGCTAATTGATAGTGGTTGTATGACATTAATTTTTCTTCAATTATATCTTGAATATCTTCAACTAGCATTCTTTTTTTATTTAATTCTTGAATATATTTTATAATTTCTTCAATTTCTTCTTTTGACGCTTTTTCATTTTTGTGAACTTCTGCATTTGCTTTTCCTATAGCTATTCTTATTTTATTTGCATCATATTCAACAACAGAGCCGTCTCTTTTGATTATATTCATTTTTTCTTCCTCCTATTTTTTAAGTCAAAAACATTATAATCTTAAAAATGATTTTTTGTAAATAGGTGTTTTTTAAAAAATATTTTTAAATTCTTCTTAAGTATTGATAATGCTATTTAATAGGAGAAATATTACATTTTGCATTTTCTTTTTCGTTTTTTTAAGTCATTTTTAATTATTTTTGTAAAAATCATTTTTCGAAAAAGTAATATTTTTTATTTGATTTTTGCTTGACTTTTTTGTTTCTTGAAATTTATGGTAAAAGAAAAAACTATGCTTTACTCTATATGATAAGTTTAAAGCATAGTTTGTAATTTCAATTATTTTTCTTCTATTTTTACTTTATTGTATATTTCTGTCAATATAAATAAATATGTTAATGATACTACGAATCCTCCGATTACATCACTTGGATAATGTACTCCTAAATAAATTCTTGTTATTCCTATTGTTGATAGTAATATTGTTAAAATTACTATTAATGTCCATTTTAATATTGTGTTTTTTACATATTTAAATATTAAAAATATTAACATTCCGTAGAAGGCCATGCTCATCATTGAATGTCCTGATGGGAAACTGTATCCTTCTTCAGGGATTAATCCTGCTGTTCCTACAACTCCTGTTAATAAGAATAATTTATTTTTTAATCCTTTAATTAATATTATTGCTAATACAGCTAATACTAATACTATTTTCTCTCCACCAATATGTGTAATTACTTTTAAAATTGGTGTTAACTTGTCATTTATGATGTTTTCACTAAAAAATTTGTAAATATTTAAATCTAATTCTAATATTTTGCCATTCTTTACATTTATTGTAATGACTATTGCTAATATTGCTGTTATTGCACATAATATCCATTTTATTATATTTTTTGTTTTATTATTCATTTGTTATCTCCTTATTTCTCTAAATCGTCTTCTTCTCTTGTTTTTATTATTATTTCTTTTGTTCTTAATATATCTCCCAATGTTTTGTTTGTTTTATCAAGTGGTGAGAATCTATTAAATGCTATTTTAATATTCGAACTACTACTTGATTCTTCAGCTATTATATCCGATGATTTTCTAAAGAAATTCACTTCTTCAATAAAATCTTCAGAATTGAAAGTATCTATATTTTCTATATTTTCTATTTCTTTTATTTCTTCTATATCTTCTACATCTTCAAGAAATGATTCGTCAATATCCCTCACAATAGTTTTGATAGTGCAATCACCTAGTGGCATTATAATATAAAATTCTTTACTATTATCCACTTTAAAAGCTGGGAATAATTCTTCATATTGTAACATACCATTAGTGTATTCTTCTATATTTTGTCCTACTGTTATATGAGCGATATATGCATCATATCCTTTTTTAATCAATTCATGCATTAATGCTCCTGTAAATATTAACGGAGACCCTTTCTTATAGTTTGTTAAAAATTCATAACATTCTTCAAATGCTTTTTGTGGTTCTAATTCTAGAATTTCATTCAATTCTTTTCGTTGTCTTTCGGTCAAATTTTTATTTAAGTTATATTTATATTTTGGATCTGAATATTTCTTAAATAAATCATATATTGTATCTATTTTTTGTAATCCTATTTCCGTTTCAATTCCTAAATCATGTGAAATTTGGTTGCTTTTAAAATCTTCATCTGTTAAAAATTCTTCTTTTTCCTGTTCTGGATCTAGTACTTTTTTTCTTTCAGTATATTCTTCAAATGTTACATCTTCCTCTTCTATATCTGTATTATATTCATCTTGATTTGGTAATTCTTTATATTCTTCTCTAATTGCTATTACTTCTTTTGGATTTTTTAATATTTCTATAGTAGATTTGCCTTTTTTTTCTAAGTCATATATTGCGCATTTGCGTTTCTCGATTTCTAGTTTATCTTCCAGATTTTCCATATTCATAAAAATACTATCAGTTTTCCCTGTTGGACATACTACTCTTGGTTTTTCATCAATTATTAATATATTATAATCATAGTTAATTAATTTACTATCATTTGTATTAAATTCTTCTGTTTCTTTTGGTGTTACTGTAAATTCAATATCTTCTATTTGCTGCTCTTTAAGTTTTTTATAAAATGCAGCTGCAAATAATAATTTATTTCCTTGTTTTTCTTGTTCTAATATTTCTGACAATCTTGCTATTGCTTGCTTTGGAACTAATTTTAATGCTTCCAAAACTTTTATTTTTATTTTATCATCCAATTCTTTTGTATATTCATAATCATCATTTGTAAATTCAGAATATATCTTTTTTAACTTATTATAGTTTCGCATTACGTCTGAATCCTCCAAATCTTATTTTTGATATTTTTCTACAAATTCAAATACTTTTTTATAATACATTTCTGGTTCTCTGTATCTTGATTGTGTGTGTCCTGCACCATGTATTATTAATTGATCTTTTTCTACTGGTAATGCATTATAAATTTCTGGCTCCATTGTTACTGGAACAAAATCGTCTGCATCTCCATGTATTAATAATGTAGGTGTTTTTGATTTCTTTACTTGATTTATTACTGATCCTTCTTTAATGTCATATTTTGCTCGAATTTGTGCTATTACTCTAAACATTTGCATTAATGGGAATGGTGGCAAATTAAATCTTGCTTTTAATTCTGATTTAAAGATGTCCCATACTGATGTGTATGAACTGTCTGCAATTATTGCTTTTACATTTGATGGTAATTTTTCTCCTGATGCCATTAATACTGTGGCTGCTCCCATTGATGAACCATGTAATATTATTTTAGCATTTTTGTCTTGTTCAATAATTTTATTTATCCATCCGATTATATCATCTTTATCTAACCAGCCCATTCCTATATACTTGCCTTCGCTTTCTTCGGTTGCTCTCATGCTTGGTATTAATACATTGTATCCTTTTTCTTTATAAAAATGCATTCCTACGGATGCGACTCCTGCTGGTGTTGATCTGTATCCATGTGCTACAATTATCCAATTATGATTTTTTTGATTTTCTGTTTTATTATAGTATGCTGTTGCTTTCAGTGTAATATCGTCTTTAGCCTTAATTTCTAAAGTTTCATGTAGTGTTTGTTCTGACCAATTCTTTACATCGCTTTTTTCTTCTTGCTTATTTCTATCTATTATTGCTTTGTCCGAGTCTTGATTTTCTATTTTTACTTGTTCGTTCTTTATTTCACGATTTCCGCCTGCACCATTTCTATACAATGCATATCTTACAAAATAACCTCCAATTAAAATTGTTGCTATCCAAATTATAATTATTATTGTTAGAATGACGGCTAATACTCTTTTTAATATTTTATTCATTCTTCCTCCTTATTACCGCTTTTATTTTAGCATATTTGTTTAAGGATGACAATTTATTGTGGGAATTTTGGTTTGTATGTTTCAACTAAATGTAGGCAATTTTCTTAATTTTCTTGTAACCATTCTTCCAAGATTTCTTGCATCTATGAATAAAGTCTTTCTTTTTGTTTTTTATCTCTATTCAATATCCATATACAGCAAGGAATCCTAACTGTATAGAATAAGTTAGAAGGCATTGCTAAAATACAGTCAACTAACTCTACTTCTAATATATTTTTTCTAATAACACCTTTGACTGATGTATCAGAAAGATAAAGAACCATTTGCTAATATAATTGCAGCTTTGCCTTTGGTAGATAATTTATCTATCATATGTTCTACCCAATCCATATTTGCATTGCCTTTGGGTGGAATGCCATATTTACATCTATGATCTTGTAATATTTTTATTGTCCATATATGCTAAATATTGGACTTTTCCTTGATGCCTTTGTATAAATTTTGTACTTTGTACGAACATTTCACCTGAACCCCTTATAAAATCATCTAAGAATATCAACTCTTATGTATACAAATTTTTTATTTGATTATGCTATTAATATTAAAAACATTTTTAATATCCACTCTATTTTATACCATAATTAATACTCTATTTTTTCTACAATTTCAGTATTCTTAAACAATTCGTAAAATTCATTAATACAATCATGCTTCTGTAAATGCGAAAATTCCACTGGTCTATTTGAGCTAAATGTAAAATCAATTCTTCTTTTTGCTCTTGATAATGCAACAAAAAATGCACACCTATCCTCATCAGGTTGATTTTTAAAATTCCAAAATGCTGAATCTTCTAATCCAACAAAAAATATAGTATCATATTCAAGCCCCTTACTTTTATGAATTGTCATTATTGGAATTGAATTCTTTCCTTCAAAGTTATCAATTGCTTTAATCCAATCTTTAGTTTCATTATATTCAATCCATACTAACCTTTTAAACTTATTTACTAAATCATCAAAATAGTCTTTCGATTTATATTGTTGAAACTTTGATGCAAACTTTTCATATGAAATATCTCCAACTTTAGAATCAACCAACTCCGAAAATTGTTCTTCATTAGCAATATTTAAATTTATCTCAATGTCATTAATCATTAATCCTATTTTTCTAATAAAATTATTTAATATTTCAGGTTTACAACTTTCATCTATTCCATATAATTCGCACAGAATATCATAAATATAATCCCAATCATCTGGTGTACCAACATTTGATGCCAATCTAAAGAGTGAAATCAGTATCTTTATTACATCTTCTTTTAATAATTCCTGATATACTGCTTCATTGCGTGCTTTAATATTATATTTTGAAAGTTTATTTATAATCTCTCGTGAATAATCGTCAACCTTTTGCTTTACTAGTATACAAATTTCATTAATTTTTACACCAGTTGATATTAAACTATTAATCTCCTCACTCAATACATCAGCCTCTTTTATATAATCTTTAAAAAGTCTTAAATAAGCTTCTCCATCTTCTTGTTTCCATTTTTCATTAGTTTTTAAGTCAATTATGTCTTCATTCAACCTATTATACATAGCTTTTTGTATCTCTACGAGTCTTGGTGCTGAACGATGATTCATAATTAATGTTCTTTTTTGACTTGAAAAATCATTTTGGAAATCTTCAAATATTGACTTTCTAGCGCCAGCCCATAACATTATTCGTTGTTTAGTATCTCCTACAGCTGTAATTATTGTCCCTGTTTGAAAAAAACAAGTTTTAACAAGCTCATATTGAATTGATGTAGTATCTTGAAACTCATCTAAAAACACATGACTATAAGTCATTTCGATTGCTTTTTTAATATAACTATTCGTTCTAATTAAATACTCTGCTAATCGCGATATCATCTCGAAAGTAAGCGAACTTTTAAAATCATTATGTCTACTACCTTTAAGTAATACATTCCAAACATCAATAAAAATTTTATCTATAAAATCTGGACGTAACGGCAATCTATTTGTTGAAAGTTTATTACCATACACTCTATTAAATTCAGCTTGATTCACTCCAAAATTCAATCCAGCTATCTCAAATGCTTTTTTGATATCTTTAGTTTCAGCTATTTTGTAATCATTTAAGGGTCTATATGATTCGTCTAA
>CAURYI010000026.1:0-9510 GCA_963529075.1 uncultured Eubacteriales bacterium | reverse complement strand
AAAGTATTTCTATGCATAACTCCATATTTTACAATTTCAGCATTAATGAGTCCAGGAATCATTTGAATTAAGCGCTTCTGCTCTCCAAACTTTAAATTAGTTTGAAATCCTACAATATTATACAAACTAGCTTCAGAATTATCCTGTCTTAATTGAATAACAGCATATGGCCTTTTTCCAGTTCTTGGATCATCAAACCCAACTGGTTTTAAAGGTCCAAATCTCAATGTATCCAAACCTCTCTTTGCCATTATTTCAATAGGCATACAACCTTCAAAAATTTCACCTTTTTCAAATTCATGCAAATCAACTACTTCTGCTTTAATTAATTCGTTTACAAAAGTTTCATATTCTTCCTTATTCATAGGTAAATTAATATAGCTTTTTTCATCAATAGAATTAATTCTTTCAATCCATGATTCAAAGCTTTCTTCTTTACCTTTTTCTTGATCATAACGATTGCCATAAAAAGCAACATTAAAGTCAATTGAATCTTTTTCAATTATAGGTGCTGCCGCATCATAAAAATGTAAAGAATCTTCATCTATTAATTTAGCAATTCCCATTGATAAAGAATCAGATGTAAGTGGACCCGTTGCAATAACAACAATGCCTTCTTCGATTAAATCTTCAATGCATATTCCTGAAAATTCACTATCATACTTGCTTCCCACTTCTTGCTTTATTAGATTAATATTATCATTATTTTCTATAGCTAAAGTGACTTTTTTTGAGAACAAATCTCGATCAACCGCCAAAGCTTGACCAGCTGGAACACTAGTGTTATCAGCAACTTTTATCAATAAAGAATCCAATCGTCTTAGTTCTTCTTTTAATAAACCACAAGCATTTGTTAACAAATTTGATTTAAAAGAATTACTACAAACGATTTCAGCCAAATCCTCATTAGAATGAGCTAACGAAAATTTAACAGGTTTCATTTCATATAAATCAACTTTATAACCCGCTTTTGCAATAGTATATGCAGCTTCTGATCCAGCAAGCCCACCTCCAATAATACTAATCTTTTTATTCATAACAACTCCTATTCAAACAAATTCATAATTTCATCTTTGCTAAGCCTATTAAGAAACACTTCATTAGTAGACAACATATCATTAACTAATTTAGCCTTTTTCTCCTGTAAATTATATATTTTTTCTTCAATAGAATTTTTAGTAATTAATTTATATACTTGAACATTTCGTTTTTGCCCAATTCTATATGTTCTATCAGTAGCTTGATTTTCAGCCGATAAATTCCACCATGGATCATAATGAATAACCATATCTGCACTAATCAAATTAAGTCCTGTTCCTCCAGCCTTTAAAGATATTAAAAAGACTTTTATATCTTCATCTTCATTAAATTTATTAACTAAATCCATTCTAGTATCGACTCTTGTTTGACCAACAAGCTTCATAAATTTAATTCCATTATTTTTTAATTTATCTTCAATATATCCAAACATTGATGAATATCCTGAAAACAACAAAATTTTATGACCGCTCTTTATAGCGTCAATAACGATTTCAATACATTGATTTAACTTACTACTTTCACCACTATAATTCTGCAAAAATAATCCAGGATGACAACATATCTGTCTCAATCTCATAAGTAACGCCAATATCTTTATTTGACTATTATTAAGACCTTTTTCATTTATTTCTTCGCTGATTTCTTTTCTCGCAGACTCCACAAATGATAAATATATCTTCTTTTGCTCATCATTCATTTCATTATTCAAAACAGTAATAGTTTTATCAGGTAATTCAGATAAAACCTTTTCCTTAACCCTACGAAGTACAAACGGTTCAATCATCATTTTTAATTTATTCATTGATTGCATATCACCATCTTTGATAATTGGAATTTCATACGAATTCTTAAATTTATTATAATTAAATAAATAGCCAGGCATAATAAAATCAAAAATTGACCACAATTCCGATAATGAATTTTCAATAGGTGTTCCCGTTAGCGCAAATCTAGAAACAGCTCTAATTTCCTTTATAGCCTTTGCATTTTTAGTAAGATTATTCTTTATATATTGAGCTTCATCAGCAATTATATATCTAAATAAATAATTTTTTTCTTTATACAAGTTCAAATCCCTTTTCAATAAATCATAAGATGTAATAACTAAATCATAATCATTAATATTATCAATAATTTCAGTACGAGTAGCTTGATCACCAGAAATCACAATACTTTTTAACATCGGCGTAAATTTCTTAGCCTCTTCAAGCCAATTCAGAGTTAATGAACTTGGGCAAACAACCAAAACTGGTAATCTATCTTCACTATTTTTAATATTTTCAAAATAATCCAATATAACAGATAACATTTGCAATGTTTTGCCAAGTCCCATATCATCAGCTAAAATTCCACCCAATCCATAACTATCCAAAGTTTTAACCCAATCAAAACCTAACTTTTGATATTCCCTCAAACTTGCATTTAAATTTTTAGGCAATGTAAACTTTTCATTAAATTGCTTATCCTGTATATCATCAACTAAGTTTTTAAAATCATTAGTTGATTTCATACGAACCTCATTTTTCTTTAAAATTTTATCAAGATACATTCCTCTGAAAACAGGTAATGAAATACTATCTTCTTTTAACTCTTCATAATCTATATCAGTTCCATTAACTAATTCTTGTAAAACATCCAAATTATTATTTGATAAATCAATAAAATCTCCATTTTTCAATCTATGGAAAGACTTTTTCATTATATAGTCCTGCATTATTTCTTTAATTTCAGATTTATCAAAATTAAACTGTGTTAAATCAACCTTTAATAAATTATTTTCAATTTTAACACCAATTGATGTAACTTTTGGAACAATTAATTGTTTTTTCTTAAATTCATCAGTTACAAACACTTCAATCTTATTAATATATTTCTCAATATCATTTTTCAAAAATTCAAATATTTTTCTATCATTCACCAACATTAATCTTTTATTAGCAACATCAAAAACAAAACCCGAATCACTGAACATATCCAATATGATTGACTCTTTAACCATATTTCTTGAAAGATTTTCATCAACTTTCTCAAAAGGATTAAACTCAAAATCATCATATGCAAATTTTATATCGGCCAAAACATATCCCTGTTTATTATAATCCAAATAAACTTTTGCCTTTAATTCCTTAGGCTTATATTTTTCAATTTCCTCACAATCAATAGCAATATCAACATTTTTATCAATTTTAGGCAATATTAAAGAATAAAAATCCGCAAATTCAGCCTTTGTAAATATAATTTCTTTTGCAAAATTCACACGAAATACATTCAATAATTTTAATACTGTCTCATTATATTTTTTTGAACATTTATAAATTTTATTATTTTTAAAAAAATAAATATACTTAGTCCCAGGTATAATTGTATAATTATAAATATCTTCATCAGTTGATATCTTAAACTCTGTATCAGATTCATTTTCTATTTTAAACTTTAAGTCAGGTTCACTATCCACAAATCTCAAATCAACTGTGGAATTTTCAATAATAGATTTAGCATATTCACCTTTTAAACAATCAAATAAATCATCCATAGCATTTTCTGAAATTTCAATACATGAATCTCCAACAGCCATTCTAAAATATTTACTATTTCTTTCATTAACATACTTAATAATTTCTGCATATTTCATTAAAAATTTCAAAACATTCTGACTATTATTTTCAAAAGCTTCAATACAATGCATAAATTCCATCTTTTTGCCATATTTAACAATATTTTTAGACAAAATATTATCATAAAAATCAACAATACTCTTAATCTTATATTTATTGCTTCCATTTAAAATCTCAAATTCAACTTTAATATTTTTTAAATCATTATCAAAAAACAAAACAGGTTTAATTTCATACAATACTCCACTATAAACTTTATCATTTACAGCTTTTTGTTCATCATTATAAAATGAATTTAACATCTGTCTAAAAAGTCTATATTTATCTTTTTCACTTGCATCATCTTTATTATCTTCATTTCCAGAAAACAAATTTTGATACAATTTATTATTATTTAAAGCAACAGCAATAGAATAAATATGCAAACAAGCTCCAAAAGTAGATTTATATTTATCACAGTCACAATTTAAGTCAAGAATTTCCCCACTAAAAACTGACAAATATGATTTATATAAACTATTCCCATCCCTAATTTCAGCATAAACCACAAAATTATCTTGATTAGTGTAATTAATCTTATTAAGCTTCACTTTTCCATTTTTATATAATTCATTTGCTCTATTTACTTCATCAATTGTTAATGAATCTTTAATCTCATTAAAAACTTTTTCATTAATAACCATATTCAATACTATCCTTTAAATTTCACTAGTTATAAATTATATATTATTTATTAAAAAATAACAATAACTACTATCCACTAATAATAAGTTCAGTTATTAAACAAAAAATAAAAACTCATATAACTAGCATAACTAATTATATGAGTTAAAATTATTTATTTATATTTTTAAATTTAAAATATGATAAACTTCCAATTATACTAATTAATACAAAAGCTACCAACAAACATGGCAAAGCACCCGTTTGAGGTAAAATTCTATTATAAACTGTATCATCTTTATTTTTATTCAAATTTTCCTTATCAATTTTATCAACTTTTTTATTATTAATATAATTTTTAACTTTAGACATATTATTTAAAGTTAAAATCTTTTTCGAAACATTACTTCCATTTTTAGCTTTAAGATATAAATATAAAACATCTGAATTAATAATATCCGTTATATTATTTAACTCTTTCGAATTTATTTTAAACTTTGCAGAATATGAACCATCACTCTGTTTATTAAGATTATTTATCAAGACATACTGATCATCAGTAATTTTCTCTCCAGCATTACCAGCCAAATAATATTTAATATAATAATCTTTAGAATCTAAAATCTTAATATTAGAAACATTAATTTCTATTTCAATATAATTTTTATTAGAATCAGTATAAACAAAATTATTTACATCAATAATTTCCGCTTTAGAATTTGCAAAAACATCAAAATTTTCTTTATTGTTGTCTATATTATCATTATTTGTTTTATTTTCATTAACTTGATTAGAATTTACTATGTTTTCAGATATATTATTTTGAACCTTATTTTCATGAACAACATTTGAATTATTAACATTATTTTCATTAACTTTATTTTCAGCAATTTTATTTTCCAAAGTTTTATTATGTACAATCTGGTTCTCTAAAATTTTGTTATGAACTATCTGATTTTCTACAATCTTATTATTTTCTATTTTATTAGAAATAATATTATTTGATATAATTTGATTTTCTATAATTCTATTATTTTCTATTTTATTAGCAATTACTCTATTTTCAATAACTTTGTTTTGAACAATTTGATTATTAATAATTTGATTTTCTAAAATTTTATTCTCTAAAACTTTATTTTGATCAATTACAGGATCATCCTTAATTACTTCCACTTCAAAATTCAATAATTTATTAAAATCTTTTAATTTCAAAGCTACATTTTGAACACCTAAAGAGTTCGAATTAAAATTACTATATTGCACCAATTCGCTATTATCCATAGTAACAATTTTATTAGTTCCATCCGAATAATTAACAGTAATTTTTCCTCCAGATAAATTGAGTTCTTCACCTTTTTTATATTTCAATTTATCCGGCTTTCTTAAAATCCATGCATCATTAATTGTCGCTTTTGGCTTCTCTACAATATTAATGTCAAAAAATGTACTCTTACCTTTGTAACTAACAGTTAATCTATTTCTTCCAATATTTGCATTATTAAATCCAATAACATTCACATCCGATGAATCCATTTGAATATCTAAAACATTACCATTTGAAAAAATAGCTCTTATTTTACCACCGGTCAAATCTAAATTTTCAGTATTTTGAATATAATCGGTTTTAATTGGTAAATTTAACACTTCTATTTTATTCAAAGTTATAGGCTTTTCCTTTACAAGGATACTATAATTAACAGACTTACCACCATATGTAATCGTTACATTTTTTGTCCCAGGAACAGTCATATTCGGTAAAGAAAACTTCACAGAAGTACTATTAGTACTAATTTCTGCAGTTTTGCCATTACTATATGTAACCTGTAAAATTCCTCCATCTCTTACTAAAGTATCATTAACCATATATTCCACTTTAGTTGGAGCTTTCTTCAATGTTAACGAAATCAATTGATTTGGCGAATCAATTACATTTACAACAAAAGTTGCTCTATTATCCATGTAATCAACTGTTATAGTTTTAGGACCAACAGAAGAATTATCAAACCCAGTCAATTTAATTTTTGAATCTTCAAGACTTTTTTCAATAGTTTCACCATTACTCATAGAAACCAAAATTTTGCCACCAGTAACATCAAGCTTTTCAGTATCTTTAATATACTCCAATTTATTTGGTTCAGATAATATTTTTATCTTAGTTGCTTTTAGTTGAGTTGAATCAAAATTAACATATGCTTTTAAAGATGAATTCCCCTTACCAGCAACAACAAAATCCTTCCAATAAGCAGCATTTCTATTATCCACATAATTAACATATGTTTCCCCAGGTTCACTAACACTCGCAGTATATCCTTCAACAGTATTTCTTGCTTCATACATCATATTAAATTGATTGTCAACATTTGGCATCTTTGCAGCTACAACGAACTTTGATCCCGTTAATTTAATCGGATTATTTAATTTAAGAGTATGAAAGCCCTTTCTTAAATAAATCTTATTGACCGAAACCTTAGTTAAATTAGTCAAATCATCATTATCCGGATTAACAAAAAATTCATATATTCCAGATTTCGCAGCTTCAATACTCAATCTTGTTATTTTTTCATTTGCCTTACTAGGATCTCTTGAGTAAACTTCAGCAACAGTTAATTGTGAAATTACCGGTCCTTTTTTTACATGAAAATCAACTATAGGCGGTAATACTTGATGTTGATATTGTTTATCATAATTTTTACCTTCTTCTACATCTTGAAATCCATAAGTTTCAGTATAACTGGTTTTATCATAATATGATAAATATTCAACCGTCGAATAATCACCATATGAATTCTTAAAAATCCAAGCTCCATTTTTTCCAGGATTCTTTTTAAAATTACTTGCACTATAATTATCATCCCATCCAATTAATACAACAACATGAGATGCAGATTCATTGTTTTGCAATGGAACATCACAATATCTAGCCATATTAACTTTATTTGTATATTGATCACCAACTCTATAATTTAACGCAAAATAAACACCACCATAATTCTTTATATGTGTCTTTATTTTAGAAATTGCATCATTAATTGCATTTTCATCACTCGTATCTTCAACAGATAAATTAACAGTATCCATTACTGTTGAAGCTTGTGTAATAGATTCAATTGAATTCAAATCAATATCAGGTTCATTCGGATTATATTTTAACCATTTTTCATCCACTGGACCAAAACCATTAGTCATATAATTTATAGCATCCATAAAATTTCCGCCATCCGACCTAACAGCATTAAATCCCTTTGCATTCTTTTCTCCATTTAAGAACATCGAATATCTTGAACCATATTTAACATGTGCTTCAGAAAAATCAAAAACCTTTAACCCTGCACTTTGCTTTTTTCTTTTTAATGCCAAAGTAGTTTCTAAAGCACCTATCGCTGCAAAATCCCAACAATTATTAGCTCTACCTTGATTTCGTACATTTATATTTTCAGGAATAATGTCTTTCAAATTAAATCTCGCATCAGTATCAGATTGACCAAGCAATAATTTAAAGACATTTTCCTCATCATAAGTTGTCAAAAAACCTGTAGCCTCAATTATTGTCGTACTCATAATAATCATTATTAATAAAACACATTGAACAATTACAAATATCTTTTTCTTCATACTTTATATTCCTCTAATTCCTCTTTTCATTATTATATTTTTTATATATATAATAATTAATATAATAGTAAAAAATAATATACTAAATACTACAATTGGTATCGCTCCAGTTTGTGGTAATAAACCTTTTGCCATTGTATTATCAGGACGATTTTGTCCATTTTTATTTATATTACTATTAGAATTACTAGAATTATTATTAGATGAATTACTTTCACCTTTAGAAGTATTAATTTGAACAAATTTTGGTGCTTGAGTATTATTATTGGTATTTTCAGATTTTCTATCGACACTTAACTTTCCATTTAATTCAGGATTATAATTTTCAATTATATTCACATTAAATTTCTTTTCGAACCCTTTATATCTAACAGTTAATTCTTGTATTCCAGGTATTTTATTATTAAATCCTTCAACTACAACCTCTGGATCCGTCATTTTTACAACTCCTAAAGTTCCATCTTCGTAGAAAATATCCAATACGCCTCTTCTCAGATCTAAATCTTCATAATTCTGTATATATGAATATTTAGGAGCAACTTTAATATCAAACCCTCTAATTGGATTTTCATCTCCAGCACCAAGAACCGTATTATGCATTTCATAATCAACACTTTTCTCTAATGTTACATTACCATTAATCATAACATTATCATAATAAAAATTAACAATAATATTAAATGAATCTCCATCAAAATTAACACTTTTAACAATATCTTTAGACATCATATCAATTAATTGATATGAATCATCCTCAAATTTAAATAAAATAACACCACCCTTCAAATAAATTTTTGAAGAATCACTATATGTTAAATCATCAGGCATTTTATATATACCCATACTATCTACTTTTTTTGTTTTATCAACAGTCTGTTCTATATTTTGTTCTATTTCTTTCATTTGAACAGAACTCGTTGCTAATACATTATTTATTCTCAAAAAAATAAATAATATTAAAACAAAAAATATAAAATTATAAAATCTTTTCATTCGTATCTCCATAGTTCTGCCCTTTTCAAAATTATTTTATTTTATTAGCATATACTTTGTAAACAATACATATACTAAATAAAGCAAACATTATTCCAAAAATCCAAACTTTTTCTCCTGTCTGAGGCAATCTGCCTTTTGCCATTGTATTGTCAATATTTTTTTGATTTTCTTTATTACCTTTTGCATTAATTTTAGTATCTTTTACATTTTTTTCTATACTTAATTCTAATTTACCTAATTTATTATTTACACCATTATTAATATATTCTTTTAAATCAATAATCAAATACTCAGACTTTTTTAATATTTCAGAATTCATAATATCATTATCATTAATTACATACTCATAATAATATGAATTATCATTATCTTTTTTTAAATCACTTGAAGTAAATTTAAATTTTTCCACATTATTTTTATTAATTAAAGTAACACTTACATTATTTTTCAAATCTTTCATTATAATAGAAAATTCGTAATTCGAATTGGAAATATACGGTTTTATATTTCTAATCTTAATTATTTTATTGCTACCTTGATTAAATATATCAAATTTAACATCATCAATTGAATTTTTATTGTT
>CAURYI010000025.1:0-9774 GCA_963529075.1 uncultured Eubacteriales bacterium | reverse complement strand
CAACAAATGCAAGGATTGAGTTTAAGAAATATTGGGTTGAAATTATTTAACAATAATAAATTAATCTATGAAGATTTTGGCGAAATGCTATTCACACATTATGGAATAACTGGACCAATCATTTTAAGTGCATCATCACATTTGGTTAGGCAAGAATTAAACAATCCAAGAATAGAGATTGATTTAAAGCCAGCATTAACAGATGAGAAACTAGATGAAAGAATTTTAAGAGATTTTGAAATAGAAAAAAACAAAGAATTTAGAAATGCATTAGATCAATTATTGCCACAGAAAATGATACCAGTAATATTAGAAATATTACAAATAAATAAAAAAGTAAATGAAGTAAAAAAAATGGAGAGACAAAAATTAGTACGAACATTAAAGCATTTTTCAATAGAAATTGAAGGTTTTAGAGATATAAGTGAAGCTATAATAACATCAGGCGGAATTAATGTTAAAGAAATTAATCCCAAAACTATGGAATCAAAGCTAATTAAAAACTTATATTTTGCTGGAGAGATTATAGATGTAGATGCATATACAGGTGGATTTAATTTACAAATAGCATATTCTACAGGGTATACAGCAGGAATTGGAGTAAATAGTGATTAACACGATTTTAGCCAATGCAAGTTCGCAATTAGAAGTAAAGAAATCTAAATTTATAGTAAATATTATTAAAATTATCAATGAACAGGACGCAAAAGAAAAGTTAAATCAAATAAGAAAAGAATATAGCGATGCAAGACATAATTGTTATGCATACATAGTATATGACAATGAAACAAAAACAAAGATAGAAAAGAGTAGTGATGACAGAGAACCAAGTGGAACTGCAGGAATTCCCATGTTAACATTGCTTCAAAAAAATAATTTAGTAAATGTATTAATAGTAGTAACTAGATACTTTGGAGGAATACTATTAGGAACTGGAGGACTAGTTAGAGCATATACAGATTCTAGTAAGCAAGCATTGGAAACGACTAAAATAATAGAATTGCAGTATGGAGAAATTTTAGAATATTGTATAAAATATGAAGCATTTGAATATTTTAAATACATCTGTGAAAAGAATAATATAGAAATTATTAACACCGAATATTCAAACAATATTAAAGCAATAATAAAATTAAAAGAAGACGATAAACCACTATTTTCATCATACAAATGTCGAATAATAGAGAAAAATGTAATATTATAATATCTAAAAAATGGAAAATAAATAAAAAATACTTGAGAAATATAACAAACTTTGATAAAATGGTTATGGTAAAAAATACCATAATAAATCAGGAGGATGTTATAATGAATAATACAATTGTTAAAAAAGAAAGTACTAAAGAATTTATAAAACTAAAAACAGAAGATAAAGAAAAACAAAAAGAGATTATAATAACAAACATAATGCATTCAATGTGCATACCTGCAAATTTAAAAGGATATTACTATATCAGGGATGCAATAAAAATGGTTGTTAATGATGTAGAATATATTAGTGAAGTAACAAAAATGCTATATCCAGAAATAGCAGAGAAATATAAAACATTGTCATCAAAAGTAGAGAGAGCGATAAGGACAGCAATATCAATAACATTTGAAAGAGGGAATATTGAAGAATTATCAAAATATTTTGATGCAAAATACTTTGAATCAGATAAAAAGCCAAAGAATTCTGAATTTATAGCAAACATTGCAGAAAAAGTAAAATTTGAAATAGAATAGGAAAAAGACCAATTGATCAAATTCAATAATAGAAATATTATAAGAATAAGATCAAAAGGTCTTTATTTTATTAATTCAACAATTAATTTTTTTCCATCAATACCATTTATTTTTATAGGCAAAGATTTAATATTTTCAGGTACATCTTCAGAAATTCCAGAAAATATCAAATTATCACCATCATAAATATCAAGTTGTAATAGATTAAATTCATTACAATTCATAATAAACTCCTATTTGTCAGTTATAATATCAGGACCTTTATCAACACCAGTAGCAATAACTGTAACAATAACTTTATCACCAAGTGAAGGATCTATAACGGTACCAAATATAATATTTGCATCCGAATTTACTTTAGAAGAAATAATTTCAGCACTGTGATTTATATCTTCAAGTCCAATATCTTCGCTACCACAGATATTAAATATAACACCTTTAGCATTTGTAAGTTTAGCTTCTGTTAAAGGGTTAGACAGAGCATCAAGTGTAGCATCTTCAATCTTACATTCACTAGAAGAAGAACCAATACCCATATAAGCATAGCCTTCATATCCTAAAATAGTTTGAATATCAGCAAAATCAATATTTATATCACCAACTGAATTGATTAGATCACTAATTGATTCAACAGCTTGTTTTAAAACATCATCAGTCAACTTAAAAGCATCAAGAATTGAAATATTTTGAGCAGAATTCTTTAATAATTTATCATTAGAAATAACAATTAAAGAATTAACAAAAGGTTTTAATTTTTCAATTCCATTTTCTGCTTTAGTTTTTCTAAGTCTACCTTCAAAAAGAAAAGGAACAGTAACAATAGCAACTGTAATAATCCCACGAGATTTAGCTTCTTCTGCGATAACAGGAATAGCACCAGTACCCGTACCACCACCCATACCAGCAGTTAAAAATACCAAATCAGCACCGTCTAAAATTTTATCAATTTCAGTAAGACTTTCTTTAGCAGAGCTTTCGCCAACTTCAGGATTAGCACCAGCTCCAAGACCAGATGTAACAGTTGGACCAATTTGTATAGCATTAATTCCTAATCGCTTTGATCTATCAATAACGCCTTTTTCAGTATTAACTATGTAATAGTCAACACCATCAATAGGATTAGTCAACATTTGACCAACGGCATTATTTCCACCGCCACCAATACCTATAACTTTAATTTTAATTGTATCTTTTGTAAGTTTTGATTCTCCTTGTTCGAACAAAATCATCATCCTCCGTAAATCTATTAGTCATGTTGATATTATACTATAAAAATAGATTATTTCAAGTAAATGAAAATAAATAAATCAAAAAAAATATCAGCGATTTTAAAGAAATATTACAAAAATATTGCATTTTATGTAAAGATATGCTAAAATAAAAATAGTTTAAAAAGGAGGAACCAATGAACAAGGTAATTGAAAGTTTTAAAAATTCAAAATTTTCACAATTATTAGGCCAACCAATAAAGAGTTTCTTTAGTATAGTTAATCAAGTAGATGTTCCAGGAATCGAAAATGAAGATAAATATCGTCATTCGCTAACTAATGAGGATAGAATGTTAGATGATGAACTATTAAATGCTTTAAAAGATGTAAAAGAAATAGAAAAAAAGAAAAAAGCATTTGATTCAATTAAAGAAAAAAATCGTAATGAACAAATCAAAGATAATAGTAGAGGAACAATTAAAGAAATTGATTATTCTAAAAGTAAGTCAGAATAAGTATAGACGAAAGAGATATGTAATAAACGGATGAAAAATCCGTTTATTTTTTATACTTTATTAATTGAATAAAATAAAAACTCATTCAATTTTAGTTGAATGAGTTTTTTTATTGGTGGCGACGAGGAGATTCGAACTCTTGACACTCCGGGTATGAACCGAATGCTCTAGCCAACTGAGCTACGTCGCCAAATGTTAATATGTCTTAACGAAAATAATTATAACTGATTTAAACAAAGTTGTCAATAGAGAAAATTAATTGATTTAATAAAAGAAAAATGGTAAAATATTATCGTAAAATTAAGAGAAAATTATATATATAGATAGGAACAACATGAACTATATAATTAAGAATTTACAAAATACTGATAAATATCAAGAAATAATAAAAAGCAAAAAAAGCCCGGTAACAATATCGGGGCTTGTTTCAGTGGCAAAACCAATGATTATATCAGCACTAAAAACAGAAGAAAGAAAACCAATAATCATAGTAACGTACAATGAAATAGAAGCTAGAGATATCATCAAAAATCTAGAATTTTTTACAACCAATGAAAATATATATTTTTTTCCGAAAAAAGAAATATCATTATATGATTATGATGCAGGAAGCATTGATACATTATATGAAAGAATTAATATATTAAATAAAATAAATAGTAAAAAGAATATCATAATTGTTACAACAATAGAAGCCTTAATGCAAAAGTTGCCTAGTAGAGAAGTGTTATATGAAAATATCATAGGAATATCAAATGGGCAAACACTAGAATATAACCAATTAAAAGAAAAACTAGTAAACTTAGGATATCAAAGAGCTGAATTAATAGAAGCAAGAGGCCAATTCAGTGTACGTGGAGATATTATAGATATTAGTTTAAACGATAAAGAAGGCATTAGAATAGAATTCTGGGGAGATAATGTGGATTCTATAAGAAGATTTGATATAAAAACACAGCGTTCAATAGAAACAATCACAAGTACAGAAATATATCCGGCAACAGAAAATATTTTAGAAAAATCATTAGACAAAATTGCATCAAAAATAGAAGAACAATATCCAAAAGAATTATCAGATGTAGAATCAATAAAAAATGGAGATTATGAATCAAAAATTGATAAATATTTTAATAAATTTTATGAAAAACAAGAAACTTTATTAGACTATGCTAAAGACTATAAAATATTTTTAGATGAACCTGAAAAAATTAAATTAAGAATAAAAACAATAATAGCAGATAATGTGAATCTATTTAAAGAAATAAGATTAAGAGAAAAAAATGTACCAGAAAGATTAGAAAATATAATTGAATATAAATATGATTTAGAAGAATTGGGAAATAAAACATATTTACTAAAAGAAGGATATACAAAAGAAAATAATTTTGACTTTAGAGAAGTAAATATTTTCAGTGGAGATAAAAAAGAACTTGAAGAAATAATTGAAACTCATAAAAAAAATAAAATTATAATTTTATCTGGAAATAGCGAAAATAGTAAAAAAATATCATCAATTATACCTAATTCAGTAATAAGAGCAGATTTGGACAGTATATCAATAAATCCAGGAAGTATTGTAATTACAGAAGGAAATCTAACAACAGGATTTGAAAATAAAGAAACAAATTTATTGGTATTAAGTAGTCAAGATTTTTTTGGAGTAAAGAAAAAGAAACGTAAATCACATGAAAGTTTCAATAATGCAGAAAAAATCGTATTTGCAGATATGAAGATAGGAGATATGGTAGTACACCGAGAACACGGAATAGGAATATTTGTGGGTGTACAAACCATAAATAACGATGGAATAATTAAAGATTATATACAAATTAGATATCGTGATGGCGATACATTATATGTACCAACAGATTCACTGGACAACGTAAGAAAATATATTGGCTCAGAATCAGGAATAAAACTAAATAAATTAGGAACAAAAGAATGGGTTGATATAAAAAATAAAGTAAAGCGAAATTTACGAACTGTTGCAAAAGAATTAATTGAGTTATATGCAAGAAGAGAAAAAGAAAGAGGTTATGCATTTTCAAAAGATACTCCATGGCAAGAAGAATTTGAATCAAACTTTCAATATCAAGAAACAGATGATCAAATAAGATGTATAAAAGAAGTAAAACAAGATATGGAAAGTATCAAACCAATGGATAGACTATTATGTGGAGATGTTGGATATGGAAAAACAGAAGTAGCAATAAGAGCTGCATTTAAAGCAGTAATGGATGGAAAGCAAGTAGCATATTTAGCGCCAACAACTGTTTTAGCAAACCAACAATATTTAGAATTCAAACAAAGAATGAAAGAATATCCAATAGTGGTTGACCTACTTAATAGATTTAGAACTCAAAAAGAACAAAAAAACACAGTCAAAGAAATTGAAGAAAGAAAAGTAGACATTGTAATTGGAACACATAGATTACTAAGCAAAGATGTAAAATTCAATGATTTGGGACTATTAATCATTGATGAAGAACAACGTTTTGGAGTAAAAGATAAGGAAAAAATAAAGCAATATAAATCAACAGTTGATGTATTAACAATGACAGCAACTCCAATACCAAGAACACTTCAAATGTCAGTAGTTGGAATCAGGGACATGTCAGCAATATACGAACCACCACATGATAGAAAACCAATTCAAACCTATGTTTTAGAATATGATAAAGAAATAATCAGAGAAGCAATAACACGTGAACTAGAGAGAGGCGGGCAAGTATTTTATATTTACAATATTGTAAGTACAATCGAAAACAAGGCACAAGAAATTGAAAAATTAGTACCAGAAGCCAAAGTAGCATTCGCACATGGACAAATGTCAGGAACAGAAATTGAAAACATCATGCAAGATTTTGTCGATAAAAAAACAAATGTCCTAGTATGTACAACGATATTGGAATCAGGAATAGATATTCCAAATGCAAACACAATGATAGTGGAAAATGCAGACAGATTTGGATTAGCGCAGCTATATCAAATTAGAGGAAGAGTAGGCAGATCAACAAAGCAAGCATATGCGTACATAACTTATAGAAAAGATAAAATGATAACATATGAAGCCAACCAACGATTAAAAGCAATAAAAGAGTTTACTGAATTTGGTTCAGGTTTTAAAATAGCAACAAGAGATTTACAAATCAGGGGAGCTGGAAGTATTTTTGGTGAAGTTCAATCAGGGCATATTGAACAAGTAGGATATGATATGTATAGCAAACTATTAAATGAAGTTGTAAAAGAAGAAAAGGGTGAAAAAGTAATAGAAGAAATTGAAGTTCAAATAGATATAGGACTATCATCGTTCATACCTGATAATTATATAGAAAGTTCTAGTCAAAAGATTGAGATATATCAAGATATTGCAAACTGTAGAACAGAAGCAGACATCATGGATGTTATTGACGAAATAACAGATAGATATGGGGACATGCCAAAAGAAGTTGAGAACTTAATAGAAATAGCAAGAATAAAAAATATTGCAAGACCACGCCATATTGTAAAAATTCAAGAAAAACAAATGGGGTTTGTATTTACATTTGCAGATGATATAGTGATTGAAGCAGAAACAATTTCAAAACTATTAAAACAATATAAAAACAACATACATTTTTCAGCAATAGGAAAACCATATATAACATTAAAAATAGAAAAAAATAAAATAGAAGAAATAAAGAAATTTATATTAAATTTTGATGAGATGGAAAAAAATGATAATAACAAGTAAAGATAATGAGATAATAAAAAATATTAAAAAGTTACACGATAAAAAATATCGAACAGATTCATATATTGTAGAAGGAATCAAGATGGTAAAAGAAGCGATTAGTGAAAATCAATTAATAGAATTAATCGCAATTAGAGAAGATCTTGAAATAAACTTTGATACTAAAAACATAAAAATAATAACTGTATCAAGTAAAGTTTTTAACGATATTTCAGACGTAAAGACCCCACAAGGAATTTTGGCAGTAATTAAAAAGAAGCCAAATAAGCAAATCGAAACAAATACTGATTACATATTAGCACTGGATTCACTACAAGATCCTGGAAATATGGGAACAATAATAAGGACAGCAGATAGCGCAAATATCAATCAAATAATAATTAATAAAACTACAGTGGACCCATATAGCCCAAAAGTAATAAGATCCACAATGGGTGCGATTTATAGAATGAATATAATTGAAGTAGAAAATTTAGAAAGTACATTAAAAGAATTGCAAGACAAATCATTTAAAGTCATCACAACAGATTTAAAAGCAGAAAAAAGCATATATGATATAAATTATAATAGAACAATTGTAGTAATAGGTAATGAAGCAAATGGAGTAAGCCAAGAAGTTTTAAAATTGGCAAATGAAAGAGTAATAATACCAATGCTAGGAAAGACAGAAAGTTTAAATGCATCAATTGCTGCAAGTATAATGATATATGAACATGTAAGACAAAAAATACAGAAGTAATAGGAGATGAAATGAAACTAGTAGTTCAAAAAGTAAAAAAAGCAAGTGTAACCTCAGAAGGAACAATAACAGGACAAATAAATAAAGGTTATATGGTATTAGTAGGAATAAAAACAACTGATACAAAGGCAGAAGCCGATTATTTAGCAAAAAAGTTGATGAATTTAAGAATTTTTGAAGATGAAAACGAAAAAATGAATCTATCCATAAAAGATGTTGGAGGAGAATTACTACTAGTATCACAATTCACACTATATGGAGACGCAACACAAGGAAACAGACCATCTTTTATAGAAGCAGCAAGACCAGAACAAGCAAATGAATTATATGAATATTTTTGTAACCAATGCGCAAAAGAAATAAAAGTAGAAAAAGGTGTATTCCAAACACATATGGAAGTTTCATTAGTAAATGATGGACCAGTAACAATAATTTTAGAAAAATAGTTTTATTTAAAAGGAGTAAAAATTGGACAAACTAGGAGTAATATTATTAATAATAGGATCAGCAATATATGGATTAATCATGGGAATTATAAGCATGATAATAAATTAAAAACAAATCTAATCGCTAAGAGTGAAAGAAAATATTGAAAAATAAGCAAAAAGCAAGTATAATATAAACATTAGTAAAAAAGGAGTGCAAGATATGTATAGGGACCATAATTGTGGAGAATTAACAATAAAAAACATAGGCAAAACAGTACAATTAGCAGGATGGGTACAAACAATAAGAAACCTAGGATCAATGCAATTTGTTGATTTAAGAGACCAATTTGGAATAACTCAAATCGTAATATCAGAAGATATGAAATCAGCAATGAATGAAGTATATCCAGAAAGCGTAATATCAGTAACAGGTAAAGTTTTAGAGCGTTCAAATAAAAACTTAAAAATACCAACAGGCGAAATAGAAATCAAAGCAGAAAAAATTGAAATACTAGGAAAGTCAAAAAACATTTTGCCATTTGAAATAAATTCAGAAAAAGCAGATATTGCAAATGTAAGAGAAGATTTAAGACTACAATATAGATATTTGGATCTAAGAAATGACAAAATTCATAATAGCTTATTATTAAGATCAAAAATAATTAAAGATTTAAGAGATAAAATGGTTGAATTAGGATTTCCAGAAATTCAAACGCCAATCCTAGCAAATTCATCACCAGAAGGCGCCCGTGATTATATAGTACCAAGTAGACTACATCCAGGAGAATTCTATGCATTACCACAAGCACCACAACAATTCAAACAATTATTAATGATATCAGGATTCGATAAATATTATCAAATTGCACCATGTTTTAGAGATGAAGATCCAAGAGCAGATAGAGCACCAGGAGAATTCTACCAATTAGATATGGAAATGAGTTTTGCAACACAGGATGATGTTTTTAAAGTTGTTGAAGAAGTAATCCCAGAAGTATTTAGAAAAAATAGCGATTGGAAAGTAGTAGATGCACCATTCATAAGAATTCCATATGCAGAAGCAATGGAAAAATACGGAATAGATAAACCGGATTTGAGAAATCCATTAATAATCAAAGATGCAACAGAATGTTTCAAAAACACAGAATTTAATGCATTTAAAGATAAGACAATTAAATACATTGTAGTACCAAACTGTGCATCACAAGGAAGAAAATTCTTTGATGATATGGGAGAATTTGCGAAACTAGAAGCAGATGCAGCAGGATTAGCATGGGTGAAAGTAGATGAAGAAAACAACCTAACAGGTGGAATTGCTAAATTCTTAACAGACGAAATAAAAACTGAATTAGGAGCAAAAATAGGAGACGCAGTATTCTTTATAGCTGACGAATTCCATAAAGCACAAAAAATTGCAGGATTAGTA
>CAURYI010000024.1:0-9931 GCA_963529075.1 uncultured Eubacteriales bacterium | reverse complement strand
ATTCTGGGTAAATAGAATGACATTCCAAGGAGAAGAATTAATAGGAAAGAGACCATTTGATCATTGCATCATACATGGATTAATAAGGGATAAACAAGGACGAAAATTCAGTAAGAGTTTAGGAAACGGTGTAGACCCATTTGATATGATAGAAAAATACGGAGCAGACGCCCTAAGATATTACCTAGTAACAGATATATCAAACGGATTAGATATGAGATTTGATGAAGACAATATCAAACCAATCTGGAACTTCATAAATAAAGTATGGAATGCCTCAAGATTTGTGCTATCAAACATTGAAGATTTAAAAGAAATTAAATTAGAAGATTTAAAACCAGAAGATAAATGGATATTAACAAAATATGAAGAAACAATTGAAGAAGTTCAAAAATTCATGGAAATATACCAATTTAACAACGTAGGCAACGCAATTTATGAATTTGCATGGAACTATTTCTGTGATTATTACATAGAAATCGCAAAATATTCACTAAATAGTAACACAACAAAAAGCGTTTTATGTTATATTTTAATTGGTATTTTAAAAATGCTACATCCATTCATGCCATATGTAACAGAAGAAATATATCAAATGTTACCAGTAAAAGAATCAGAATCAATAATGGTAGCAAAATATCCAAAATATAATACAGAATACATATTCGAAACAGAAACCAAAATCGTATCAGATCAAATTGAATTCATGAAAAATTTCAGAAACGTAAAAGCAGAAAAAAACATGTCAAAAGATTTAAAAATCATGTTTGAAACAGATTTTGATATTGAATTAGTAGTAAATGTACTAAGGATAGCAGATAATATTGTAACAGAGCCAATGGATATTAAATCATACAAAGTTCTATCAAACAATATTAAAGCAACAGTATACTTTGAGAAAAAAGAAACAGAAGCAGATAAACAAGCAAGAGAAGCAAAAATAAAAGCATTACAAGAATCAATAGAAAAAATCGAATCACGTTTATCAAACGAAAACTACATAAACAAAGCGCCAGAAGCGGTTGTAGCAAAAGACAGACAACAAGTAGAAGATGATAAAAAGAAATTAGCAGAATTGATGAAATAATACTAATCAATGGATTTTTGAAAGATTCTGTGATATAATCCCAAAAGTAAATTAAGAAGGTACATTATGTACGAAGTAAAAGGAAGGAATTAAAATGAGTATTAAGAAAGAAAAAACAAACAATAAAAACGAAATAAAAATTACATTCACAGTAGAACCAGAAAGATTTGATGAAGCAATTGAACATGTATTCAAAGAAAATGCTAAATATTTCACAGTACCAGGATTCAGAAAAGGAAAAGCACCATTCAATATCGTTGCAAAACAATATGGTGTAGAAATGTTCTATGAAGACGCATTCAATCACTTATTACCAGAAGTATATGATGAAGAAATCGAAAAAAATAAATTAGAAGTTGTAAGCAAACCAGAAATTAATATTATTCAAATCGAAAAAGGAAAAGAATTAATATTTGAAGCAGTTGTAGCAACAAGACCAGAAGTTGAATTAGGACAATATAAAGGTATTGAATTAAAGAAAGTAGAATACAAAGTAAAAGCAGAAGATGTAAAACATGAATTAGAACACATGGCAGAACATAACTCAAGAATGGTATCAGTAGAAGACAGAGCAGTAGAAAAAGATGATATCGCAAACATTGATTATGTAGGAACAATTGATGGTGTAGAATTCGCAGGTGGAAAAGCAGAAAAATATGATTTAACAATCGGAAGCGGAACATTTATTCCAGGATTTGAAGACCAAGTAATTGGAATGAAAATCGGTGAAGAAAGAGACATCAAAGTAACATTCCCAAAAGAATATCATGCAGCAGAAATGGCTGGTAAAGATGCAAACTTCCATGTAAAATTAAACTCAATTAAAGTAAAAGAATTACCAAAATTAGATGATGAATTTGCAAAAGATGTTAGTGAATTCGACACATTAGAAGAATTAAAAGCAGACATCAAAGCAAAATTAACAGAAAAAAATAATCATAAAGCAGAACATGAAATGGAAGACAAAGCAATTGAAGCAGTAGTAGAAGCTTCAAAAGTTGACATCCCAGCTGGAATGATTGAAGTAGAAATCGATTCAATGGAAGACAACATGAATCAAAGATTACAATACCAAGGATTAAACCTTGAACAATACATGAAAATCTTAGGAAAAACTAAAAAAGAACTAAGAGATGAATTAAAAGTAGAAGCAGAGAAAAATGTAAAATACAAATTAGTAATAGATGAAATAGTAAAAGCAGAAAAAATCAAAGCAGATAAAAAATTCATCAAAGAAGAAATTGAAAATATTGCAAAACAATATGGACAAGACGCTAAAGAAATCGAATCAAGAAAAGATATTATCGAATACTTAGAAAATGCTTCAAAAAATTCACAAGCAGTTAAATTCATAATTGACAACGCAAAAATTTCTAAATAATTATAAATAATAAAATCCTTGGCAAACTTAGAAATATAGAGTTTGCCATAGAAATGTACTAGGGGACAAGAAAGGAATTCTTTAAATGAATGAAATAAAAAATAGTTTAGTACCTTACGTAATCGAACAAACATCAAGAGGAGAGAGATCATACGATATTTTCTCAAGATTATTAAAAGACAGAATTATATTTTTAAGTGAAGATGTAAACTCAGCATCAGCAAGTACAATCATCGCACAAATGTTATTTTTGGAGTCAGAAGACCCAGATAAAGAAATATCATTCTATATAAATTCACCAGGTGGATCAGTAACAGATGGAATGGGAATCATTGATACAATGAATTATATCAAATGCCCAATAACAACAATCTGTATTGGAATGGCAGCAAGTATGGGAGCAATGCTTTTAACAAATGGAACAAAAGGAAAAAGATTTGCAACACCAAACGCTGAAATCTTAATTCATCAACCATTAATAGGCGGACAAGGTGGAGGAATATCAGGACAAACAACTGAAATTAAAATCCACGCAGATCAAATGATCAAAACAAGAGAAAAACTTAATAAAATATTAAGTGCTCAAACAGGTCAACCATTGGAAGTAATCGAAAGAGACACTGAAAGAGACCACTATATGACAGCACAAGAAGCTTTAGAATATGGTTTAATAGATGGAATAATGGACAAAAGAATTTAATAAAGAATGATGAGGAGACCAAATGGCTAATAAAAACATAAAATGCTCATTTTGTGGAAAATCACAATCAGAAGTAAATAAAATAATAGCCGGACCAGGAGTATATATTTGTGATGAATGTATCAAAGTATGTGCAAATATTATAGAATTCGACGAATCACAATCAGAAACAAAATATCAAATTTCTACAAATGATGAATTGCCAACACCGGAAGAAATCAAAAAAGTATTGGATGAATATATAATAGGTCAAGATGAGGCAAAAAAGACATTATCAGTAGCAGTATATAATCATTATAAAAGAATAAATACTGAAGAAGAGATTGATGATATCGAAATACAAAAAAGCAACATCCTATTATTAGGACCAACAGGATGCGGTAAAACATATTTAGCACAAACTCTTGCAAAAACATTAAAAGTACCATTTGCAATCGCAGATGCTACAACATTAACAGAAGCAGGATATGTAGGTGAAGATGTTGAAAATATTCTATTAAAATTAATCCAAGCAGCAGACTACGATATAGAAAAAGCAGAAACAGGAATAATTTATATTGATGAAATTGATAAAATATCAAGAAAATCAGAAAATCCATCAATAACAAGAGATGTATCAGGTGAAGGAGTTCAACAAGCATTATTAAAAATTGTAGAAGGAACAGTTGCATCAGTACCACCACAAGGTGGACGTAAACATCCACATCAAGAATCAATCCAAATAGATACTTCAAACATATTATTTATATGTGGAGGAGCATTCGAAGGACTTGATAAAATAATTGGTGACAGAATTGGAAAAAAATCAATTGGATTTGGAGCAACAGTACAAAGTTCAAAAGAAATAGATAAATACAGAATCTATGAAGAGCTATTACCACAAGACTTACTAAAATTCGGATTAATCCCAGAATTTGTAGGAAGATTACCAGTAATAGCAACATTAAGAGAACTTGATAAAAATGCACTAATTGAAATAATGACAAGACCAAAGAATGCTTTAACAAAGCAATATAAGAAATTGTTAAAACTAGATGGCGTAGAATTAGAGTTCACACAAGATGCTTTAGAATCAATGGTAGAAAAAGCAATTGAAAGAAAAACAGGAGCACGTGGATTACGTTCAATAATTGAAGATTCAATGAGAGACGTAATGTACGAAGTACCATCAAATAGCAAAATATCAAAATGCATCATAACAAAAGATGTTGTAGAAAAGAAAGAAAAAGCAAAAATAGAAATAGACGAAAATAAAGAAGAAGTAAAAATACATCATCACAAAAAGAAAAAGAAGAATAAATCTTTAAGAAATGAAGAAACAGCATAAATAGAAAGGAAATGAAGATATGACAGCAAATGTAAATCAAGAACAATGCATTGGATGTGGCCTATGTGTAGGAATGGCACCAGAAGTATTCAGAATGAATGACAACGGATTATCAGAAGCATTCGGAGAAGTTACAGAAGCAAATAAAGAAGTTGCACTAGATGCAGCTAACTCATGTCCTGTAGCAGCAATCACAGTTGAATAATTAAGAAATATACTAAAGGCTCTAGTCAATGCTAGAGTCTTTTTTAAGGAAACAAGAGGAAACAAATGAATAATTCAAAAGAAAGATCATGGATAGAGATTAATACTAAAAACCTAGAATATAACATAAATCAAATAAAGACAATAATTCCTAAAACAACACAAATAATGGCTGTAGTAAAAGCAAATGCTTATGGACATGACAGCATAATAATATCCAAAAAATTACAAGAAATCGGAATAAAAGATTTTGCAGTAGCGACTCTACCAGAAGCAATAGAGTTAAGAAAAAACAATATAACAGGAAATATATTAATATTAGGTTACACAGGGCCAGAAGAATTACAAACAGCAATAGACAATAATATCATGCAAACAATAGTAGATAACGATTACGCAAAATCAGTACTAAAAGCCAATCTGCAAGGAAAGTTAAAAGGTCATGTAAAAATAAATACTGGAATGAATCGAATTGGAGAATTTTATAATAATTTTGAATCATTAAAAGAAATCTATCAAAATCCAGCATTGCAAATAGAAGGAACATTTACACATCTATGCGTATCAGATTCCGATAAAAGCGAAGATATAAAATTTACAAAAGAGCAAATAAATAGATTCGATAAAACAATAGAATTCATCAAAAATCAAGGAATAAATCCAGGCAAATTACACACACAAGCAAGTTATGGAGCCATTAATTATACAGAATACAAATATGATTATGTAAGAATGGGAATACTAATGTATGGAATAAATGCATCATATGATTGTTATAATAAATATAATATAGACTTCAAACCAGTAATGTCAGTAAAATCCAAAATAACAAGTATTAAATATATAAAACCAGAAGATACAGTAAGCTATGGCAGAATATTTAAAGCAGATAAGCAAACAAGAATTGCATCAGTAGGAATAGGATATGCAGATGGTGTGCCAAGAGCATTATCAAATATATTAATAGTAAAAGTCAATAATAAAAAATATCATCAACTAGGCCGAATATGCATGGATCAATTAATGATTGAAATAGATGATGAAAATCCAATCTCAGTAGGAGATGAAGTAATATTAATAGATTCAAATGAAAGTAAAGATTTAACACTAGAAAGCTGGGCAAAATTAACAAACACAATAACAGATGAAATAATTTGTCAGTTCACAACAAGGCTAAAAAGAATAGAGATATAGGAGCTCCAAGATAGGGGCTCCTTTAAAAAACAAAAAAATAACATAAAAAACACAAAAAAGTTACAAAAAGCAATAAAAGTATTTACATAAAATATAAAAAGTGGTAAAATTGTAATATATATGAAATAAAAATGTAACAGAGGAGAAAAAATGGAAGAAACTATTGATTTAAAAAATGTATTTAGAATGATGTGGGAAAAGAAATTAATCATCATCACAATAACAATGATAGCGATATTATTAGGTTTTGTATATTCATACAAAATGGTAAAACCTAAGTACACAGCCAAAGTACAAATCGTCTTAGTTCAAATTGATAAAAATCAAGAAAAGAAAAATAATTTAGGAGCATTAACGCAATCCGATGTAACAATAAACGATAAAATCATTGCTACATATCAAAAATTATTAACAAACGAAGATGTATTAACACAAGTAATTAAAAATACACAAATAGTAGATATAACTCCAGCCGAATTAAAAAGATCTACAACAGCAACAGTTGTAAGTAATACACAAATATTAGACATACAAGTAACAAATAAAAATGCAGAAAAAGCATCAATTTTAGCTAATGAATTAGCAAAAGTTTTTAAAGAAAAAATATACAATACTTATGGAATAGATAATGTTTCAATAACATTAGTTGCAGAAATCCCAAAAGAACCAAGTAATATACATCACATGAAAGACATATTAATGTTCACTATAGTTGGAATAGTAATTGCAATATTTATCATAATATTAATTAACTTCTTAGACAACTCAATAAAAACAGCAAGTGATATTGAAGAATTGGGACTAAACATATTAGCAGAATTCCCAGAAATCAAAGAAATGAAATCATTTGATGGAAACAAAGGAGGAAATAAATAGTGTCAGAACTAATAACAAAATATGATCCGAAATCACCAATATCAGAGGTATTCAGATTATTAAGAACAAACATTCAATATATTAATAAAGACGAAAAGTCAACAGCAATAATGTTAACATCAACAACACCAGAAAACGGAAAAACATTTGTAACAGCGAATTTAGCTATTACATTAGCACAAGCGAACAAGCGTGTAATATTAGTAGATAGCGACATCAGAAAACCACGTTTACACAAAGTATTTGAATTAGAAAATGAATTAGGATTATCAGACTATTTAAGTAATTCAACAGATGGATTATATATAAGAAAAACAAATATAGAAAATTTATCAATTGTGACAGCAGGAACAATGGTTAATAATCCCTCAGAATTAATAGGACAAGAAAAATTCAAAAAAACTATAGAAGCATTAAAAGAAAAATATGATTACGTTATAATAGATAGTTCACCAATATTAATGGTAACAGATTCAATATTAATATCAAGAGTTGTTGATGCAACTATATTAATTGCAATATATAACAAAACTAGAATAGATGATTTAAAAAGTGCAATTAGAAGAATAAACCATGTAGGTGGAAATGTAGCCGGAGTTGTAGTAAATAGAACTAAGATCATATTAAATCAATACAATACAAAATATTTTTATGGAAATACAATTGAAGTTAATAATAAATCATTAAGAATGAAGTTAAAAAGATTTTTTTATAATAGAAAAATCAAAAAAACTAATAAAGATATCGAAAAGAAACAAATAAAAGAAGAAAAAATAAAATCAATCGATAAAAATCAAAAAATGATTAATAAGATTAATATGAAAAATCAAGAACTAGAAAAAGAATTAATAAAGTTAAAAGAAGAATTAGCAAATCAAGTCAAAATTAATAATAAAATTGAAGAAACAAAAATTGAAAACAATCCTAAAGCCTCAAAAGAGCCAATAAATAATTTAGCTAATAAGACTCAAACAAATAAAATAAAAGTTGATTATGTTAAAGTAAATAATGAGAAAAATAAAGAACAAATCAACACTACTAAAGATAACACTAAAACTAATGAGAGTAAAATAAATAATATTGATTCTAATAAAGAAATAAATAATACACCAGTATCAAACAATAAAACAATGAATACTAAAGAAATAGTTAAAACACAAGAAATTGAACAAATAAAAAACACCCAAATAGAAAATAACTCAAATAATAATGTTAAAGTAAATAATAATAAAATAAACAATAATAATTCAAAAATTAATAACCCTAAGATAAATAACGACCCTAAAGTATTAAATAAATACATGGCAAATATATTGAAAGATATTAATAACGCATAAGGGAATTGAGACATGATTGATATACATGCACATATTTTGCCAAGTATTGATGATGGTGCAAGAAATGCAACTGAAACATTTGATATGATTAGAGAAGCAGAAAAAAGTGGAATAACTGAAATTATTGCAACAAGTCATTATAGTAAAGATAAATATGATTTAAATAAAGAAAATAGAAAAAAAATAATAGACTTAATAAATCAAAAGCTAGAAGAAAAACAAATCAATGTTAAAGTCCATGTCGGAGCAGAAATTTTTATATATCCAGAAATGGTAGAAGACATTATAAAGGGTGAAGTACCAACATTAGGAGAATCAAGATACGTACTATTTGAGCTCCCATTTGTAGGAAAAGTAATTTATCTAGATAATATGATAGAAGAACTATTAAAAAAAGGATATAGACCAATACTTGCACATCCAGAAAGATATGAAATTGTAAAAGAGAATTCAGATATCATCGATAAATGGATAGAAAAAGGAGTTTATTTACAAGGCAACATTTCAAGCATATCAGGAGACTATGGAGAAAAAGCAAAAAAAGTATTTAAAAAGCTATTAAAAGAAGATAAATATAGTTTTTTAGCAACAGATGCACATCAAAGATTTACAAGATATCAAGAATTAGAAAGAGACTTACAACTAATTGAAAAAGAAATAGGGTTAGAAGAATTAGAATATTTAATATTATATAATCCAATGCAAATAATAAATTCAAAATAAATTGGATTATTTCTAGCATTAAAATATTATATAATTAATTATTTTGAATAAAATAATATAAAAATAAAATCATAAAATTAGAAAAGATTAATTTTAGAAATTACTTGAAATATATAGTTGGTTATTATATTATCTAAAAATAATTAATTTATAAAAGTTACTAAAAATGTTATAAATTAAATAGCCAGTATAGAATATTATTTTACGTTTAAAATTGAAACAAGAATTAAAAATCAAGTAGTTAATAAAATTATCAATAACTACTTGATTTTTTGATTGCTAAACTGTAGGGGCAATAAGCAGAAATAAATAACGCCCTTAAAATTTTAAAATAAGAGGTATAGAAATGGGAGCAAAAGTAAAAAGTTTAATAAAAGAAAAACTACCGAATATAGTTTTATTTATAGTATTAGATTTTTTTATGTTATTAATTGCATCAAAATTATCAATATTAGTAAGATTTGATTTTTTTAATGTTCCAGAATTATACATGAATAATTCTCAAAGATTTATAATATTGGATTTTATAATATTATTTATAATATACTCAATATTGAAATTATACACTTCTGTTTGGAAATATGCATCAGTAATAGAACTTATAGATATAATATTAAGTAATATAGCATTTACAATGATAACATGTATCTATAAATCTATTTTTTTGATAAAATTACCAATAAGTTTCTATTTAATTGAATTTTTTTTACTAGTACTGTTAACATGAATTACAATATTATTGTATAGAGTTATAAGGACAATTTATATTAAAATCAGAAATAGAAAAAATAGCAAAAAAACAATGTTAATAGGTGCAGGTGATGCAGGAAGAATGATTATTGATGAAATATATAATAATGCAGAATCATTCAACTCCAAAATTGTTTGTGTAGTAGATGATAACAAAGGAAAAGTTGGGCACTATATTAAAGGATTAAAAATAGAAGGTTCAACTAAAGATATTGAACGATTAGCTAAAAAACACGAAGTTGAAGACATTATAATTGCAATCCCATCAGCATCTAAAGAAAGAATTGATAAAATAGTAACAGAATGTCATAAAGTCGAATGTGAAATTAAAATACTACCCTCAATCTATATG
>CAURYI010000023.1:0-10713 GCA_963529075.1 uncultured Eubacteriales bacterium | reverse complement strand
GTATCTTAGCCAAAATTGCTGAAATCACAGCAGTCACTAACAACATTATAATCATAGGATCTTTTAAAGAATTAAAAATTTTCTTAAAAATCCCATCTTTCTTACCTTCTTCAATCCTATTCTTACCATTATCGACCAGTCTCTTATTAGCCTCAATATTTGATAAACCATCTTCATTTGAATCAAGTTCTTTCAAAACATCTTTCACATCTTCCAAATAATATTTCATATAAACCTCTAAACTTTCTCCTCTATTTTCAAAAAAGCTTTTTCAATTTTTTTATTACAATTATCAATAAATTTTATTTTCTTAAATAATCCAAATAATTTAAAAATCCAAACTCTACACTGTTCAATAATTATCCCTGTAACAAAAATCTTACAAGTCGTTAACAACATCATCAAAAATAAATTATCGCTTCCTATATATTGATATGGATTAATTCTCTCCCACATCTTCCAAGCATAATCATCATTTTGATGATATAAATAAACACCCAATGTTAAACCAGCAATATAATTTATAACAATATTCAAAACTTTAGTTTTAATATGCAAACTTTTGAAAAAGAAAAATATTGCCACTGACTCAATAAATATAAACAAATTATTATAACTTAGTCCAAATCCCATATACTGTTGAACAATATTAAACTTAGAATCTTTCTTCAAAATCACTTTCAAATAAACTTGAATTGCAATCATTGCAACATATAATAAAAAGCACCAAATCTTTTTAAAATTTTTATCATAATAAAGTCTAACACAACCAGCAAAAGCATATAAGAACACAAACCAAAATAAACTATACCCATTTCTACCTTCTAAGACCTCATTTCCTGGATAAATAGTTTTAAATACACAAAGTAATAATCCTAAAGTAATTACTCCTCTTATAAATTGCTTTCTATCAAGCACTTCAGCTAATTTATTAATAAATGGAATTAATAAATAAAGTCCCATATATGCTGTAATAAACCAATATCTATTAGCTATAAAAGGAAAGAAATTTTTAATCAAATGATATATATTAAATTCTTTTTCCCCCTTATAAACTACCCACAAATACATCAAAATAGAATATGTAAGAAGCTGTAATTCAATCTGTAGAATCTTCTTAAATTTCGTTTTTGATTTAATCATATAATATCCACTAATCATAACATAGACATTCACACAAACAATACAAGCAAACTCAATAATATTAACAATATAATATCTCATTGTCCCTTCAACAACATTATTCAAAATTCCACCAAAAATTAAATAATGATGAATAATAATCATAAACATTGCTACAATTCTTAATAATTCAAAATTAGCATCCCTAATTTTTTTATCTGTTTTAACGGTTTTTTCTTTCTCCATAACAACTCCTATTTAATCACATTCATATAAATGATTATTCCTATTTGAATAATCAATATCAATGGAAACCCTATTTTAAAATACAATTTCTGCGTTTTGTGCCTAAAAATATACATTCCACATATTCCACCAATACTTCCACCAAAGAGACAAAATAAAAATAATGCTTTTTCACTAATTCTCCACTGATCAACTTTTGCCTCATGTTTATCATATCCCATAAGTAAAAAAGTAATAATATTCATAACTAAAAAATATATTAATATATTTTTTAGTGGTATTTCTACGATATTAAAAAAATTCATAATAAACTCCTAATTTTTTTGCAATTATACCATATTATATTAAATATTAAGTAAAATTTGAGCAATAATTTCAAAATAAAAAATCTAATATTTCTATTAGATTTTTTACTATTATTTTATATCATAATTTAGTTCAATGGTTTCATTGTTGGGAACAATAAAACATCTCTAATTGATGCCGAATTAGTTAACAACATTACTAATCTATCAATACCCATTCCCATGCCACCTGTAGGAGGTAAACCAATTTCAAGAGCATTAATATAATCTTCATCCATCATACCCGCTTCTTCATCACCTTTATCCCTATTTCTGATTTCATTTAAAAATCTTTCATATTGATCAATAGGATCATTTAATTCTGAAAATGCATTAGCATATTCTCCACCAGCAATAAATAATTCAAATCTTTGAACCATCGTATCACTACCTTTAACCTTTTTAGCCAATGGTGAATTTTCAATAGGATATTCGTAAACAAATGTTGGATTAACAATAGTATCTTCACATTTTTCATCAAATATTTGAGCTAATATATCTCCTCTTGATTGTTTTATTGGATCCAATGGAATTCTTAAAGATTTTAAAGCCTCTTGAGCTTCTTCATCAGTTTTTATAGTATTAAAATCAACACCTGTTACTTCTTTAACAATTTCAGTCATTGTTACTTTTCTCCATCCCGGAGTTAAATCAATTTCACGTCCTTGGAAATTAACTTTTAATGTACCCAAAACTTTTTGAGCAACTGTTGTTATTAATTTCTCTGTTACATCCATCATGTCATCTAAATTTTGATATGCAGCATAAAGCTCTAGCTCCGTAAATTCTGGATTATGCTTAATATCCATACCTTCATTTCTAAAAACTCTATTCATTTCATATACTCTATCAAATCCACCAACAATTAATCTCTTAAGATTTAATTCAAGTGCAATTCTTAAATACATATCAATATCCAATGTATTGTGATGTGTTATAAATGGTCTTGCAGAAGCACCGCCTGAAATATTATTTAAAATAGGTGTTTCAACTTCTAAATATCCTAAATTATCAAGGAATGTTCTAATTTCTTTTAAAATTTGAATTCTCTTAATAAAAGTATCCTTAACTTCTGGATTCATTATTAAATCAACATATCTTTGTCTATATCTCAAATCAGTATCTTTTAAGCCATGGAATTTTTCAGGTAATGGTCTCAATGATTTAGAAAGTAAAGTGAATTCTTTAGCATGAATTGATATTTCACCAGTCTTTGTTTTAAATACAAATCCTTTAACACCAACAATATCTCCAATATCATCTTCTTTAAACGCTTTATATGATTCTTCACCCAAATCATTTACACTAACATATAGTTGTATTTTTCCATATGGATCTTGAACATGAACAAAAGATGCTTTACCCATTATTCTTTTTCCCATCATTCTTCCAGCAATTGCAACTTCTTTACCTTCTAATTCATCGTAATTTTCGAATATTTCAGTAGTTACATGTGTTCTGTTAAACTCAGTAATCTCATAAGGATTTTTTCCAGCTTCAATTAAAGCTTTTAATTTTTCTTTTCTAACTTGAACTAAATGATTCTCATCAAGTTCCTCAATTTGATTTTGGTTATTATTATCCATATTTTTTCCTCCATTATCCTTAATGTTACTCTATTATAGCCTAAAGTCCTAGATTTGTAAATAAAAATGAAATAATAAAACCTCAAAATTATACTGACATAATTAGTTCCAATGCATGTTGTTTTGCAACATTTGTAATCTCTCCATTTGAAATTCTTGCAATTTCTTCTATAACTTCTTCTTTATTAAGTTTTTTAACGGCTGTAGCAGTTCTTCCATCAATTGTATTCTTATAAATATAATAATTAGAATTACCAACAGCTGCGATACTTGGTTGATGTGTAATACAAATAACTTGATGTGTTCCACCAATTCTTCTCAACTTTTTACCAACTGATTTTGCTGCTTTACCACTAATACCAGTATCAATTTCATCAAATATTAAAACAGGAGTATCATCAGTATCTGCAAGCACATTTTTAATAGCAAGCATTATTCTTGACATTTCACCACCAGAAGCAATTTTTGATAATTCATTTTCATCTTCCCCAACATTTGGTGAAATATAAAATTCCACATCATCCCTTCCAAATTGATTAAATTCTTCAGTTAATTCAACTCTTGCATTAAACTTTGCATTCTTCATTTCAAGATCCACTAACTCACCATTAATTCTATCATTTAATTTAAATGATATTTCACTTCTAAAATCATGCATCTTTAAAGAAATAGAATTCATATAACCAATAACTTGTTCCAACTCATTTCTAAGTTTCTCATTTTCTTCATCCAAATTATTTATTCTATTAATTTCCGCTTCAATCGAATCCCTGTATTTTAAAATTTCTTCAATTGAATTTCCATATTTTCTTTTTAAAGTATGAATCAAATCCAATCGACTTTCCAATTCATTAATTTCATTTTCATCAAAATACATATCATCATTCATCAAATTAATTCCATGTGAAAAGTCTTCCAATTCATAATAAATATTTCTAATTTCTTCAAGCTTTTTATCATATTTCTCATCAATATTAGCAATTTTTTCAATTGCCTTTACCGCATTAGAAATTGTTGCCATTGCCCTATCTGAATTATCCACAGTTTGAGCAATTGAAGTAGAAATCTTCTCATAATTTAAATAAATTGTACGTTTTTCAATAAGCTCATCTTCTTCATCAATTTTTAAATTTGCGCCATCTATTTCATCAAATTCATACTGTAATAAATCCAGCTTTCTTTCTCTTTCCTTATTATCACCAAAATTCTCTTTTAATTTTTTCTTAATATCCAAATACTTAGAATACTTCTCATTGTAATCCAATTTCAATTTTAATAAATCTTTACCACAATAATTATCCAAATATTCTATCTGATACATTTTACTTAATATTTTCAAATTATCATTTTGTCCATGAATATCAATTATATTACTCATAAAATTTTTAAGCTCACTAACAGTAACCAATCTTCCATTAATCTTACAAGTGTTTCGTCCATTCAAATGTACTTCCCTACTTATAACAACATTACCATCAGGAAAATCATCATTATTTTCTAAAAACAAACTCAATTCTACAAAAGAAAATTCTTCTCCCCTTCTAATTATTTCCTTAGAAAATCTACCTCCAGAAATAATATTAATAGAATCTATAATCAAAGTCTTTCCAGCTCCAGTTTCACCAGTAAGGACATTAAAACCTGAACCTAATTCAATATTTAAATCATCAATAATGCCAATATTTTTAATATGTAATGTAGTAATCATCTTCATTCTCCTCAAAACGATTGTTCGCTTCTGATTATACAAACATTTATTCGTATTGTCAATATTTATTTTATAAATTTACCTACATTTTTATATCAATTTATGACAAATTTCATATTGTTAAACATAAAAAAGTTATAGTAAGATTACTACAACTTTTTTACTTTTTTCATTATTTTTGTTTTGCTGAATTTTTAATTTGACTACCATATTGAGACATCATATATGAATAATAATCAAATGGTTTCAAAGTATTTGGAACTCCATAATCACTACCAAAAGTTTCAACTCTAATTGTTTTAATTCTAACAGGTGTTATTGGCTTATCCGCTGTTTTCTTAGTATCTTTAGAATCACGTGTTTCCACTTCAACATTAGAAATCTTTTTAGCAATATCCAATCCTGTTAATAATCTACCAAAAGCAGCATATTGACCATCTAATTGAGAATTATCCGCTGTCATAATAAAGAACTGTGCAGAAGCCGAATTATATCCCTTTTTAGCTAAACTCTGACCCATTTGAGCATAATCAGCTCTAGCCATTGATAATGTTCCTTCTTTATGTTTAACAGTATTTTTCTTAAATCCATTTAAAATAAATTCACCGGGAATAGTATATTCATCAGTCGATGTATATCCCAATTTATCAAGTGTAGCATTACCTGCACCAGTACCTTTAGGATCACCACCTTGAATCATAAAATTAGGTATTGTTCTATGAAATGTTAATCCATCATAAAATCCATTATTAGCTAATTTAATAAAATTAGCAACTGTATTTGGAGCTTGATCAGGATATAATTCCGCTGTCAATGTTCCATAATTTTCAATTTCTATTGTTACAATTGGATTTTTAATTATTTCATTTTTCTTCTTAATAGCACCAGCTATTGTAGCTCCAATTCCACAAATTAATAGTATTGCTAAAATACAAGAAATTATAAAAACTACATTATCAAATGTTTTTTTATTTTCTTCTGCACTTTTACGAACCTTATATTTCTTCTTCACTTCTACTTTTTCTTTTTTGTTCTCTTTGCTCATATCATTTCCTTTCCAATTAATTAAACTTGTTATTCATAATTTCACTCAAAGCTTCATTAATATTCTTAACTCCAATTATATTTAAATCATATTTATTTTTCAACATTTTTTCATTATTATAAGGAATAATAGCTTTCTTTATTCCAAGTCTCTCAATTTCATTAAGTCTTTTTTCAATCAAATTAACAGACCTTACTTCACCAGTAAGACCAAGCTCTCCAATAAAACAAACATCTTTTGGTATATAAATATCCTTAAAACTTGACACCATAACAATAGCTACACCCAAATCAACTGCCGGCTCTGCAAGCTTCATACCACTTGCAATATTTAAATAAACATCTTGATTACCCAAATTAATTCTAGCACATTTCTCTAAAACTGCAATCAATAAAGCCTGTCTATTATAATCAAACCCATTTGCAGTTCTCTTAGGTAATCCATATACACTAGGTGTAGTCAATGCTTGAATTTCCACCAGCAAGGGTCTTGTACCTTCAACACTACAAACTAAAACAGATCCACTATACTTTTCATCCGTTTCAGAAATTAATAATGATGATGGATTTTTAACCTCAATCATGCCTTCATTTTCCATTTCAAACATACCGATTTCATTAGTTGAGCCAAATCTATTTTTAACACTTCTAACTATTCTATACGAAAAAAATCTCTCACCCTCAATATACAAAACAGTATCAACCATATGTTCCAAAACTCTTGGTCCTGCAATATTACCTTCTTTAGTAACATGTCCAATTAAAATAGTAGTCACTGCATTTTGCTTGCAGCACCTCATAATTCTAGCCGTAATTTCCCTAACTTGACTAACAGTACCAGGAGGTGATGTAATTTCAGGGGAAAACATCGTTTGAATTGAATCAATAACAACCAATTTTGGATTCATTTCTTCAATTTCCTTTTCAATATTATCCATATCAGTTTCACCTAAAAACATTAAATTATCATTATGAATTTGAAGTCTATCAGCTCTCATTTTAACCTGTTCAACTGACTCTTCACCAGAAACATATAAAACTTTACTATCATCATTAGCAATCTTATCACAAATTTGTAAAACCAATGTTGATTTACCAATCCCCGGTTCTCCTCCAACTAATACCAATGATCCTTTTACAAGACCACCACCTAAAACTCTATTAACTTCCTGATATCCGGCATCAAATCTAAACGATTCCTTGCCTTCAACTTCATTTAATTTAACAGGCTTTGCAATAGTCAATTTTGTATTAGAATTAACTGCTTTAATATTTTTCATTGATTCTTCATAAAAAGAATTCCACTCACCACATGAAGGACATTTTCCAAGCCACTTAGATGACTCAAATCCACAATTATTACAAACAAAGACAGTCTTAACTTTAGCCATATTTCCTCCATTTAAAATCAATAAAAATATAAAATCTATTCACTAATAAGTCCTATAAACATCGCATGTGACCAACCAAGACCAATAACCCATCTTTCAGTAAAATCACTAGAAATTTGCTCAGGTAATAACCCTAGTGGAGTACTACTTTTTAAAATCATTTCCATACATTTTTTATATTCTTCCATATTACCAATATTTTTATAATACATTCCCATCCACGCAGTAGCAATAACCCATGGATAAGTACCAGAAATATAAGTATCATTTTGAAATCTCAAATAACCATTAGAATAAGTTCTTAATGTATTATTTATTTCATAAACAGTATTTCTAACCACTTCATCATTAACATCAAACATTTCAAAAGGAATTATTGTTCCAAGCATAGAAATATCAATATATCTATCTTTAAAATTTCTAATAAATATATTTCTCTGTTTATCTACAAAATTTTCCAAAACATAATTTTTAACAATTACTTTCTTATTTTCATAATCATTAATTTTATTTAAAACATTTTCATCATTAAAGCCTTGATATTTATTCAAAATTTTATATATATTGACCATTGCATCATACGCACCATAAATTGCAGCAGTAGCATATATACTAATCCCTTCATTATTTTCCCATAAGTCAAAAGTCTCATGTTTATAAATTGCATTTTTATAATCACAATTAATATTCAAAAACTTACACTCAACATATTTATTAATAAATGTCATTGCATTATCAAGCATATCAACATTTTGCAGTAAAAAAGTATCATCACTAGTTCCAAACTTTTTCAAATAATTCAAATAATGCTTATATGCCCCCCAAACAACGATTGCTGTTTCATCAATTTGATATCCCCAACAAGGCGCCAAAGTACAATCAGTAAAATATCTCTGCTCCCATATGCCATCCAATAATTGTGTATTTCTTAAAAAGATTTCATAATATTTATTACTATAATTATCAAAATTCAAAACATCAAAATAAGAATACATCATAATTGCATCCCTAGGCCAACAATATGAATATCTTCCACTTTCATCCCTCTCTTCGTCAACTTCAAGAGTTGCTGAAATACCTGCTGTTTCTTCATTAATTAAAAAAGGAATAAATAATATAGTTCTTTTATAAATATTAATTAACTTTTCCATATACTCAGTTCCATCATTATTCAACTTCAACGTATCATGCGCATATAAAAAGTTTTTCCAGTAATTTACTGCCTTACTATATTCAATATCAATGTCAACTTTCTTAAGACTTTGAGCAAAATTCATCATATCAGATCTACTGTCTTTTTCATTTTTCAAACAAATAAATAGATTAAAAAACCTTGTATCCCCAGGATTAATATTCCCCAAATCATAACTAATCGCATTATCAGATGACATAGAAATATAATCCTTATCATGAATAATTCCAGAATTAATAGTCGCATTAACATTATTCATTTGTGAAGAAGTAATATCCTCATCCGAAAAAATAGCAACCGTATAATTATGGCAATATTGAAATAAAACATCATTTCTAATCATTCCACCAGCCATATTATTAAAAGATGACATCATTTTAGAATGAACTAGAAAATTAATCCTTTCAACATCATCACTATTATTAGTAAAAGCATATCTCTTAACAATAACATCATCATCAATCATTGTAAAATCAGTTTGCTTTACATTTAACTTAAAATATGAATTGTATATTTCAGTATGCAAAATATTAGTATCTTTTTCATAATATTGATTATAACTATTATTAACATCCTTATGAAGATAAATAATATTAGAATCATTTACTTTAATACCCACATGGAAAAAATCAAAATACTGTCTATAATCAGGTGTCGGGTAATACAATCTTAATAGCTCTCCATATTTTGTAAAACTACAAGTTATTTTCTCATTTCCAATAAAAGCATCATTATAATATTTTTTTCTCATTTGTATTACTCCCCATTCATTAATTCAATAATTTGCATTCTTAAATCATTCACACGAGCATTTAATTTATTTATTCCATCATCAGAGCTCAAAGAATCATCAATATTAAATTTCAATTGATTCTCCATATCAACCAATTCTTTTTCAAGAGTCTGCATTTTCTTAATTAATTCAATTCTACTAATTTGCTTATCCATTGGATTATCGATACAATCAATGCATCCATCTTCAATTCCATCCAATTCATAAGCTTCACCAAATTTAGGAATACATACATCCACGTCATCCATTGTTGACAAAATTTTATCTTTTAAAACATTTTGAGGTTCAGGTTCACCATGTACAAGGAAAATCTTTTTAGGTCTCTTATTTTTAAAAGAATACACAAAATTCAACAAACCTTCTTGATCAGCATGTCCTGAATAACCTTCAATATATTCAACTCTAGCTTCAACAGAAATATCTTCTCCAAGAACCTTAACTTCTCTCTCGCCATCAACAATTCTTCTACCAAGTGTTCCAGGAGCTTGATAACCAACAAATAAAATTGTATCAAGATAATTCCACAAATGATGTTTCAAATGATGTTTAATTCTACCAACATCACACATTCCACTAGCAGAAATAATAATACATGGGTCAGTACTCTCATTTAAAGCCTTTGAATCTTCAACAGATCTAGTAAACCTCAATCCATCAAAATCAAGTGGATTATCACCTTTTTGAATTTCTTTTTTTATATCATCAGAAAACAAATTCATATTTTTCTTAAAAACTTCTGTAGCATTTACAGCAAGCGGACTATCCACGTAAACTGGTACTTCCATTAACATTCTATACTTGCGTTGAAATTCTTCATCATCCAAATGTTGTTCTCTTAATTTATTTAATTCATATAAAATTTCCTGAGTTCTGCCAACCGCAAAAGATGGAATAACAACAGTTCCACCTTTAGCAAGTGTCTCATATACAATATCCAAGAATAAACTAGCTTTTTGATCATTTTTAATATGTAATCTATTACCATATGTTGATTCCATAACAAGATAATCTGCATCAGCAATCATAGTAGGTTGAGCCAATAATGGAATATCATTATTACCTAAATCACCACTAAATACAATTTTTTGCATTTTATCATCTTCAGTAACCCAAACTTCAATAATTGCAGAACCAAGCATATGTCCAGCATCATTAAATCTAACTTGAATACTAGGAGCAACATCAATTATTTCATCATAATTAATAGGCTTAAATACTTCAATAGACTTCTTAGCATCTTCAGCAGTAAATACTACCTGTCCGCTTGCCGCTCCCGGTGAAGCTGCA
>CAURYI010000022.1:0-11005 GCA_963529075.1 uncultured Eubacteriales bacterium | reverse complement strand
ATAAATTGTGGTGTAGACCATATGATATGTTTTTAGAGGAAGTTAATAAAAATGGACAAAAATATAGATTTGAACTTCAAGATATTAAAAGCGTTAAAGAAAAATAGTATATATTTAATTAGGGGAGTAGAAAAATATTGGAATTTTATAGTGTTAAATTAAATAAAGAAATGGATGATATAGAAAAAGTTGATGAATTTAAAACTAATTTGTCAAAAATATATTTTCTTTCTAATGTAAATTATGAATTTAAAAATGACTTGAGTAATGAACAATTAATTTTTGTATTCGATGGTTCTAATTTATTAAATGATAAAAATAAAATTTTTAATAAAATAAAACATATTAATAATAAGATTAGAAAAATGATTGATGAAGAGTTTAAAATTATAGTTTTTAATTCTAATGGAGAAAATGAAAAAGATGTTTTTGATTTAATTAGAGCTATTAAAATTGTTTTGCTGAAGAGAAAAATTGATAGATATGAATATATTTATGATGTTGCTTGTAATTATTTAGATAATGAATTTATTACTAAAAATATTTGTGATTTTAAAAATGATAAATGTTTTGCAAGAAGAGATTCAAGATTTACTTGTGGATGTTGTAGACATTTTAAACATTTTTTTTCAAATAAACTGGTACAATGTGAATATCTAATTAATAAAAGTTGTTCTGCAAAATGTTTACCATGTAAAATGTTTACATGTGATGAAATTGTTAGGGATAAAAAAATAAAATATAGATTTTCTGATATATTTTTATTAGATAAATTTTTTAATCCGATTCAAAAAATTGTAATATTAATGAATTGTTTTAATAAGAAAGAGACGATTATAAAAAGGTTGTTGTGGTTTGGGTTTTAATATTTAAATATGTTTTATGAAATATTATTTTAACTTAATTATTAAAATAATTTCATAATTGACTTATCAGATTCTGTATTTGACTTTACTTTAAGCCTAAAAAGTGCTATAATAATAATGTGTAAAAGAATGAGAATTTTATATTTTACAGATTACATAAAAAGGAAGGTGCTGTATGTTTAGAATTGGTGATAATATAGTATATCCGATGCATGGTGCAGGGACAATAGATTCTATAGAAGAAAAAGAAATATTGGGAGAGAAACTACAGTATTACGTTATTAAGATGCCGGGAGAAGTAAAAGTTATGGTTCCTACATCTAAAGCTGAATCTTTAGGTGTAAGAGGTATAATAGATGAAACTGGTGCTAAAAATGTATTAAAATTATTGGAACAGGATGAAACTGAAATGTCTCAAAATTGGAATAAAAGATATAGGGACAATTTAGATAAAATGAAAACAGGTGATATTTATCAAGTTGCTGATGTTGTAAGAAATTTAACATTCCAGCAAAAAGAAAAAGGAACATTATCTACTGGAGAAAAGAAAATGCTTAGCAATGCTAGATTAATACTAGTTAGTGAATTAGCTTTAGCTGAAAAAACTCCACAGGATGAAGTTGAACGTTTAATTGATAATAAAATTGAAATGTCTTATAAAGAGTACAGAGTACCAACAGAAGCGACAATTGATTTACAAAAAAGTGCGGTTACAAAATTTATTCCTTTTGATAATGGAACAACTATTGTTTAAAGAATATAAGGCAAAGGAAATATTATTTTAACTTGTATTTCCTTTGCTTTTTATTTGATTATATATTTATTGTATAATATTGATTTTGAAAGGCTGATTAATGGAGAGATATAATGATGAAATATTGGATGAAATAAGATCACGAAATGATATTGTTTCTACAATTTCTCAATATATGACGTTAAAGAGAAAAGGTAGAAATTATTTTGGTCTTTGTCCATTTCATAATGAAAAGTCACCATCTTTTTCGGTATCACCGGATAAGCAAATTTTTCATTGCTTTGGTTGTGGAGTTGGTGGAGATGTTATTAATTTTGTAAAGAAAATTGAAAATATTGGTTTTTTAGATTCAGTAAGATTGCTGGCGGAGAAGAGTGGGATTCAATTGCCAAATGATATTAGCAAAGCTGAAGAGGAAAATATTAAATTAAAAAATAGAGTTTATAAAATTAATGAATTGGCTGCAAAGTTTTATCATGAAAATTTATATAAGCCGACTTCTAAAATTGCACAGGATTATATAAAGAAGAGGAAATTGAATAATGCTACTTTGAAATCTTTTTTAATGGGATATGCATCAAATAGTAGCAATGAATTGCTTAGATATTTAAAAGAACATGGATTTACTGAAGAGGAACTGTTAGCTTCTTGCTTAATTGGAAAGTCCGACAGGGGTTATTATGATAAATTTAGAAATAGATTGATGATTCCAATAAGGGATGAAAGAGGAAGATTTATTGCTTTCGGAGGTAGAGTCCTTGATGATAGTAAACCAAAATATATCAATTCTCCTGAAAATATTGTTTATAGTAAGGGAAGAAATCTGTTTGGATTGAATGTCGCAAGGGAAGGAGTTCATGGACCTTTAAAACGATTATTAATTGTTGAAGGTTATATGGATGCTATTTCTTTATATCAAAGAGGAATTACTAATGTTGTGGCTTCTTTGGGGACTGCATTGACTGATTCTCAAGGTAGATTACTTAGAAGAAATACTGAGCAAGTTATTTTAGGATATGATGCTGATGGTGCAGGTCAGCAGGCAATTATTAGGGGAATGGAAATTTTAAAAAGTATGGATATTGATATTCGTATTCTTCAAATTTCTGGAGCTAAGGACCCTGATGAATATGTTTTAAAGTTTGGATCAGAGAAAATGCTAAAAGCAATGGATGAAGCTATTTCAGCTATTGAGTTTAAAATAAAAGTTTTAAGAACAAATCTGGATTTGAATAATGTTAATGATAAAGTTAAATTTTTAACTGAAATTGCAAAAATTCTTTCTAATGTTGATAATAATATTGAAAGAGAAGTTTATATTGATAGAATTTCAAAAGTTTATGAAATTAGTAAAAATGCTATAGTTTCTGAAGTTGATAAGTTACTTTATAGGAGTTTAGCTGGAGTTACAAAGTTTGAAAAATCAAATATTGTATTGAAAGATACTCAAGATTTAAAAATTGATGTAGCAACTAGAAAACGTGAAGGAATGGTGGTTTATTTATTAGTTGATTATACCAAAGCTGCGTTTGATAAAATTAAGAATGTTGTTGATTTAAATTTAATAAAGTCTGAAAAAAATAAAAAAATTATTGGTATTTTATATGAAAGAATTGATTTGAATAATCTTCCTGAGAATATAATTTCGTTATTTGAAGATGAGGATGATATTAACTATGTTAGTGGAATTTTATCATATGATTTTGAAATTAGTGATGTAAATAAAGCAATTGAGGATATTGAAAAGGTATATTATAAAGAAAAATTAATTTCTTTAAGAAATGAATTGATTTTAAAATTAGAAAATAACAATGATGCTGAAGAAGCTGATAAAAAAGAGATTGAAAATGAGTTAACAAATGTAATTTTGGAACTTACAAAAATGAAGTAGGAGGGGCTTTAATGTCTAGAAAAAAAGAAGTAGAAAACGTTGAGGACTTAGAAACTGTTGAAAAAATAGAAAGTTTAGAGAACGTTGAAGAAACAAATACTAAAGCATCTAAAAAAGATAAAAATGATAGTAATACTGTATCAAAAATTGATCAAATTGTTAATAGTGTAAAGGATAAGGGAAAGATTGATTATAGTGAGTTAGCAGCACAACTTGGTAATTTTTCTCCAGAAGAAATGGAAAAGTTGTTTGATAAACTTGAAAAATTAAATATTCAAGTAGCTAATGAGACTGTTGATATTGACGATGAAGAACCAAATATTGAAGATTTGGAAGAAGTTGAAGATTTAGATATAGAGGATGTTAATATTGATACACTTGAAGGTATTAGTGTTGATGATCCAGTAAGAATGTATTTAAGAGAAATTGGTAAAATTCCACTTTTATCTTTTGAAGATGAATTAAAATATGCTAAATTATCTTACGAACATGATGAAGCTGCTAAGCAAAAATTAACGGAGTCTAACTTGAGATTGGTGGTTAGTATTGCTAAGAAGTATGTTGGTAGAGGTATGTTGTTCTTGGATTTAATTCAAGAAGGTAATATGGGATTGATTAAAGCTGTTGAAAAGTTTGATTACACTAAAGGATTTAAATTTAGTACATATGCTACTTGGTGGATTAGACAAGCAATTACTAGAGCGATTGCTGATCAAGCAAGAACAATTAGAATTCCAGTTCATATGGTTGAAACTATTAATAAATTAATAAGAACTTCAAGACATTTGTTACAACAAAATGGTAGGGAGCCAACACCTGAGGAAATTGCAGTTGAAATGGAAATTCCGGTTGAGAAGGTTTTAGAAATTCAAAAGATAGCTCAAGATCCTGTTTCTTTGGAAACTCCGATAGGTGAAGAAGATGATAGTCATTTAGGTGATTTTATTCCTGATGATGATTCACCATCACCACAGGATGCAGCTTCTTATACAATGCTTAAAGAACAATTAAATGAAGTTTTAGAAACTTTAACACCTAGGGAAGCAAAGGTTTTAAGATTGAGATTTGGCCTTGATGATGGAAAAGCTAGAACACTTGAAGAGGTTGGAAAAGAATTTAGTGTAACTCGTGAGAGAATAAGACAGATTGAAGCGAAAGCTTTAAGAAAATTGAGACATCCTTCAAAGAGCAAAAAGTTAAAAGAATATATGTAGACATCTTGTAATTTGAAGGGGTTTGTGTTAGAATAGGTGGAGTTAAAAGTATTATTACTTTTTTCCTTGCTTATTTTAATGGTAAGCTATTATCCAAGAGGAGGTGAATAATAATGAACAAATATGAAAGTGTTATCATTGTTAATCCTAATGTAGATGAAGAAGGCATCAAAGCTTTAGAAAAGAAATTTACAGATATTATTAATAATGATGGTAAGTTAGAAAAAATTGATAACTTAGGAAAAAGAAAATTAGCTTATGAAGTTAAGAAAAATAACGAAGGTATTTATTTAGTTTTAACATTTGAAGCTAATGCAGATTTAATCGAAGAACTACAAAGAAATTACAGAATTACTGATGAGGTTATTAAATTTATTGTTATCAGAATAGAAGAATAATTTTTAAATTAGGGCGCTTAGAAAGGCAATTTTATGAATAAAGTAATTTTAATTGGTAGATTAACAAGGGACCCTGAAGTTAGATACACACAAGCAAATAATACAATGGTTGCATCTTTTTCTTTAGCAGTTAATAGAAGATTTGCTAGAGAAGGTGATGGACAAACAGCTGACTTTTTAAATTGTGTTGCTTGGTCAAAAACTGGAGAATTTATTAGTAAATACTTCAAAAAGGGTCAACAAGTTGGAGTTGTTGGTAGAATTCAAACAAGAAGTTGGGATGATCAACAAGGACAAAAACATTATGCAACAGATATAGTTGTTGAAGAAGCATATTTTGCTGATTCAAGAAGAGATAATGGTGGTATGATGGATGGAGATAATCCATTTGCTACAGAAAATTTTGATGCTAACAATGGTGCTGATACTTCTGATTTTGAAGTTTCATCTGGTGATGATTTACCATTTTAGTAAATATGATAGGAATGGGGGCGAAAATAATGGCAGATAAGAGAAATAATAGAAGAAATAATAAAGATTATGATGATGATTACAGAATCAAAAAAATAAGAAAAAAAGCTTGTCCTTTATGTTCTGATAAAGATTTAGTATTAGATTACAAAAATCCTGAACAATTAAAGAAATTTGTTAATGAAAGAGGTAAGATTCTTCCAAGAAGAACAACAGGAGCTTGTGCTAAACATCAAAGAGATATTACTATTGCAGTAAATAGATGTAGAGCAATTGCTATGTTACCATATTCACAAAACTAAGATGAGTTTTAAAAAGATGGGGTTTGACCCATCTTTTTTTGTATGTATTTATTTTTAATTTGATATTCCATGATGTATTTCAGGTGTATTATCATCTATTGGAAGCATTGTATAACCATTTTTTTGACAATATTCAATAATTCTAGGTAGTGCTTCTAGGATTTTTTTATTTGTTCCAAAGTCATGCATTAAGACTATGTTTGAACGGTTTGGTCTTAATTCTTTTACTACGTTGTTATAGCAATCATCTGCTGTTCTAGCGCTTCCTGCATCATCATCATCAACATTCCAATCATAGTATTTATATCCACGTTGTTTTGCTGTTTTTGTGATTCTGCTCATAATTCCTTTTGAATATCTTTTACTTATTGTGTTTGAACTTCCACCTGGAAATCTAATATAGTGTGAATCGAATCCGGTATCTGCTTTTACTTTGGCTCGTAATTTATCAATTCCATCTAAGTATGAATTATCATCTTTGTATGCTATTGCGTAATTATGATCATATGCATGTAATCCAATTGTATGTCCTTCATTAACTTCACGTTGTAAAGTTGTTTTATTGTAGCTTCCTGAATTTATAACAAAAAATGTTGCTTTGACATTGTATTTTTTTAGGATGTCTAGTACGGAATTAGTAATACTACTTGGGCCATCATCAAATGTTAAGTATGCAATGCTTTTTCCATTTGATGTAGTTGTTTTAGATTCTGCTGTTTTATTTTCACTAACTTTATTTGTTTGTGTTTTATTTTCGTTTGTTTTATTTTCAGTTGGTTTTGATTGAGTTTCGGTAGTATTTGTTGTGTTTGTATTATTATCTATTGTAGCTGGTGTATTATTTGTTTCTGATTTTGTTATTTTTGTTGTGTTTTGTACTTCTTGTTGTGATGTACTTGCAATTGTTTGTGAAGTATTGATTGTGTCGTTTTTAGCCAGTAGATTGTTCCAAGAAAATGCAATTTGAACTAATATTAAAATTAAAGAAATTATAAAAACTAATATGGGTAATAGCGATAATTTTATTTTTGCAGTATGTGTATTTTTTGCATTATATAGATAAAATGTTTTATCATTTAAATGTTTAATTTTATTATTTGAGTATATTGCGATAATGATTGTTAAACCAATTAGGGCAATGATTTCTGCAATTATCATTCTAGCTTCGACTGATAATGATAGTATTAAATTATTCATTAGAAATCTCCTTTTGTATGTATTTAATTTATATATTTATATTGTATTCATTAATGAAATAAGTATATCATTTTTGAAAGAATAATTCTATAAAATATTAATATTTGAAAATGTCTTTTAATTGATTTTACTATGTAATTATGATAAAAATATAATGATTGGAGATTATTATGAATGAGGTAAAAAATAGAAAATCTAGACAATCTAATAGTGTTAAAAGAAGAGGTAAACAATCAAAAAAAAATACGTCTACAATTGGGATAAAAGTTAAAATTTTTGCTTTTTTGTTAGTGGTTGTAGCTATTATAATGATATATTCAAATTTTTCTAGTCCGGCACGTGTACTTAGGGAATTCTATAGAAAAGTTAATGATCATAAATATGGTGAACTTTATGAATTAGTGGATACTGATATGAGTAAAGATGAATTTACTAATAAGATGAAAAGTGTTTATGATGGAATTGAGGTTTCTAGTGCGTGGGTTACGATTTCAATTAATTTGAAAAATAGTGATATTGTTAATTTGAAATATGTGACGAATTTGAATACTATTGCAGGAAAATTAACTTTTTCCAATAAATCTACTTTGATTAAGGTTAAGGGGAAATATAAAATTAAATGGGATAATTCTTTTATATATCCTAAATTAAAAAAGAATCAAAAGATAAGAGTTACTACTTTAAAGGCAAAGAGGGGGGCAATTTATGACAGAAACAAGAATATACTTGCTAAAGATGCTAAAGCTTATTCTATTGGCATCGTATCTGGAAGTATTAAGAGTGATGATGATTTAAAGACTGTTGGAAAATTACTTAATATTTCATATAAAAATATAAAAGCAGAATTGGCTAAACCTTATGTTGTGGATGGAACTTTTGTTATTCTAAAAAATATAGATAGGGAGCAACAGGAGTTAAAAACTGAATTACTTAAAATACCTAGTGTTAAAGCAGTTGATTATGATATTAGAGAATATCCATATAATGAAAAATTAGCAACCTTATTGGGGTTTGTGCAAAATGATGATGGTAAATCTGGACTAGAATTAACTTTTAATTCTCAGTTAAAAGGTCAGAATGGATGTGAAATTTATATAGATGATGATGGTATTAATGTTGATACAATATTAAAAAAAGATAGAATCAATGGTAAAAATATTGATTTAACGCTTGATGTGAAGTTACAAGAGATGATTTATGAAAAATTTAAAGATGTTGAAAGTGCAACTGTTGCAATGAATTATGCTACTGGTGAGGTTTTAGCATTGGTTAGTACGCCAAGCTATGAAACAAATAAAATTTCGTTAGGAATTAGTGAAGTAGAATGGAATGAAATTGTCAATAATAAGAAAAAACCTTTATTTACTAGATTTTTAAGTAGATATACTCCTGGGTCAATAATGAAACCAATTGTTGGATCAATAGGACTTGATACTCAGTCTTTTACAGAGGCAGAGGACTTTGGGAAAAGTGTGAGAAGTTGGCAGAAAGATCCTTCTTGGAAGGATTTCTTTGTTACGACATTGGAAATATATAAAGGTGAATCAAATTTAGAGAAGGCTTTGATGTATTCGGATAATGTATATTTTGCTAAAGCTGCTTTGAAAATTGGAAAAGAGTTATTTAAACAGGAACTTGATAAATATGGGTTTAATAAGTCTCTGAATTTTGAACAAAATACGGATGTTTCAATTTATGGAAATATTGATAGTGAGGCTAAGCTTGCTGTTTCTGGATTTGGACAGGGGGATATGGAAGTTAATCCTATATTTATGGCTAAGATATATTCGGCTTTTGCCAATAATGGAAATGCAGTACATCCATATATTTTACAAAAAGAAGGTAATGAACAAAATACTGTTAATAGTGTGAATATAATGAATCCTCTTACAGCTAATAAATTGAAAAAAGATTTGAAAAAAGTAATCGATGAAGGTACTGGTAAAGCTGCTAAGATTGAAGGTAAAAATTTATATGGTAAAACTGGTACTGCTGAGATAAAAATGACTAAAGATGATAGGTCTGGTGAAGAAATCGGTTGGTTTAATGTTTTTGATGATAATAAGTTATTAATTGTTAATATGGTGGAAAATGCAAAAAGATTAAATGGAAGTAAATTCAGTGTTAAAAATTTAAGAGATATATTTGACAAATATGTTATAATTGATAATATTAATTAATTTAGATAATTAATTAGTGTTAATACAAAGAAAGGTAGGTAAAAATGAAGAATATTATTTTAAATGTTGGTGGGATGACATGTAGTGGTTGTTCTGCTGGACTTGAAAAATATCTGAATAAGCAGGATGGAATCTTTAGTGCAAGTGTTAATTTAGTTCTAGCTACAGTTAAAATAGAATATGATGAAAATCTTTTAGATGTTAATAAATTGAATAAATTTATTGGGGAAGCGGGATTTACATCATATGGTGAAGAATATAATAAAAATAAAAGAAAGCCTGAGAGATTGGTTTTATTAATATATACGGTGTTAACTATTTTGTTAATGTATATTTCTATGGGGAATATGTTTAAAATTACGATGCCAAATATAATTAATATGCATTTTAACCCAATTATTTATTCGATAAGTTTAGCAGCTATTACTTTTTTATATTTTATATATGGTTTTGATATAATTAAAAGTGGTATTAAGAATTTGGTTCATAGAATGCCTAATATGGATTCATTAATTATGATTGGTGTTATAGTTAATTATTTATATAGTTTGTTTAATATGATCCTTGTTTTTAAAGGTGATATGAATGGATTGCATCATTTATATTTTGAAGCTTCCGCAATGACAATATTGTTTGTTAAAATTGGTAGATTTATTGATAAAAATAATAGAATAAAAGCTACGGATGCTGTTAAAGGATTAGTTTCTGTGACTCCTAAAAAGGCTGTTAAGTTAGTTGATGGTGAAGAAAAAACTGTTACAATTAATGAAATTTCTAAAGGGGATATTATTGTATGCAGACCTGGTGAAAAAATTGCAGTTGATGGAATTGTTAGAAAAGGAAGAACAAATATTAATGAGGCTTTAATAACTGGTGAAAGTAAGCCGGTTCATAAGGAAATTGGTAATGAAGTTATTGCTGGTTCAATAAATTGTAATGGGTATATTGAATATGAAGCGGTTAGAATTGGAAGAGAAACCAATATTTCAAATATTGTTAAGATGGTTGTTGAAGCAACTAATAGTAAGACTGAAATTCAAAAATTTGTAGATAAAGTTAGTGGTATATTTGTACCAACTATTTTTATATTAGCTGTTTTAGCGAGTATTTTAAATTTTGTTATTATAAAAGATATTTCAATTGCAGTAAATGTTTTTGTAACAGTTTTAGTTGTTGCATGTCCTTGTGCACTTGGAATTGCGACACCACTTGCGATGGTAGTTTCTATAGGAAAATTGAGTAGGAATGGAATTTTTATAAAATCTAGTGAAAGTTTAGAAATTCTTAAAAGTATTAAAAATATTGTTTTTGATAAAACTGGAACTTTGACGAATGGAAAATTTAGTGTTGTTGATAAAAACATTAGTGATGAAAATATGCAGATATTACAAAATATTGAATTTAACTCAAAACATCCCATTGCTCAGAGTATTGGTGAATTTTCTGATTTTAAGAAAATTGATGTAACTAATTTTAGAGAAATTGAAGGATATGGCTTACAGGCTGATATTGGAAATATCACATATTATGTTGGAAGTTCAAAATTTGTTAAAGAACAATGCATTAATAATATTTATTGGACTGATGAAGAAAAATTTTTGAGTAATGGATATACAATTGTTTAGCCACAGTCTCACCTCCATAGAGTTTATCATATTCCATTATATAGGATTTCTTTCTACTAAAACATATATATTAGATTACATTTTTACGTGTGAACCGTTTTCTTTTG
>CAURYI010000021.1:0-11085 GCA_963529075.1 uncultured Eubacteriales bacterium | reverse complement strand
AAGGCTCCAATGTTGCCTTTTTACCAAGTCTTCTTCTCTTTTTATTTTTCATTTCATTTTCTGTCTCTTGAATATAACCACTATCAGGTAACATTATTTCACACAAATCACATGTAGCCTTAGTTGCATAAATCGGTGCTCTAAAGCCATCCTTATATAATTTAGGAATTCTTCCTGAATGATCAATATGTGCATGAGTTAATAACAAAAAATCAATTTCATTAACATCATATGCAAATGGAAGATCATTAAACAATTCATCTTCCATACTACCTTGGTTCAAACCACAATCAACTAAAAACTTCTTTCCTGCCGCTTCAACCAAATAATTACTTCCTGTAACTCTCTGAGTTGCACCTAAAAATCTAATTTTCATATCAACCTCTCTTTTGTATATAAATATATTTATTTATAAAATATTTTTGTTTTTCTTGATGTCTTAATTTCAATTTCACTACCTTCTGGAGTATTTGCTATATAAGTACTCTCCATTTCAGTAGAATTGTAAATTTCAACAATAATACCTTCAACCTCAGGAACTGTCTTTAATTTAACAGACAATTCCTCTAAATTTAATTCTTTAGAATCAAACAATCCTCTTAAAATTCTATAATCCAAATCATCATTATTTGAAATAGGATTTATTATTTCATACTCAATAGCTTTTGGAATTAACTTTTCTTGAATTCTATTCAACTTCATTTTACAATTAGGAATATTATTTAAGTATCTAGTTTGATAAATTAAATCCAATATTTCCTTTTTATCAGAAGCATTAATCACTTGCTTTTCAAAAACTTCTAAAAATTGTTTTTCAAATTTTGAAATATTAGTACTAACCTCATAATACTTTATTTTAAGCATTAATTCTTCCTTCATCTTTTCAAATTCCATAGGATCTTGAATCTTTGAATATTCATTAATCTGCTTTTCTAAATTAGCTTTACTATTAATAAGTAATTGTTGATAATTTCTAATATCAAAAATTTTCTTATCAGAAGGTAATTTACTATTAACAAGCATAAATTCATTTTTTAATTTATTAGGTTGTTGTAATAATTCATTAATATGTTGTAAATCAAGAAAAGCCTTGTTCTTCTTTGTTAAAATCTCTTGTTGATATTCATAAGGATATCTCATTTTTAAATATTCGTTTTTATATACTGCTAAAATATCCAATATTTTTTCATTTTGCATTTTATCAAATGATTTATAAAATTGCATACTAACATTAACTAATTCATTCCATAAAGGCTCTGGAAGATTAATTTTTAAATCTTCCGCACTCCTTAAATTATCGACTAATACATCCCCCAAAATATAAGTAAGTAAAATATAAACAATATTGCATTCACTACTCTCTATTTCAGCTTTATCAATAGACCATGACCAACCATTAAAATCCCTTAAAACTTCCGCTCTTGAAATTGCTTTTCCAATCCCCACTGTAGTAAGGACTGCTCTCTCTTCCAAGCTCATTTCAGCAGTAACATTATTATCAATTTCCGCTTTTGTTATTGCATATAACAAATCCTTTTCAGTGGGAAAGGAATATATTACTGGATTGTTCAAATATTTATCAGGTGATTTTATACGCAAACGTTCAGATTTCATTTTAATTTGATTTTCATTATTTATTTTAATAACATCAATAACAGAACAATAATCTTTAACATCATCATAAATATTATTTAAAAAATTACTTTTCGTTGGTACAACTCTCTTAATTTTTTTGTAATTATCATAACTATCATCAATTTTATAAATCATACTTAAAATCAAATTTGCTATCTGTGGTTTAAATTTTTTAATATCAATTAAATTTCCCATCTCTTCACTAAATTCAGAAGAGCTTACAATATCTTTATGCACATTAACTCCTTACTATTTATTATTCATCACTCGCAGAATTCTCCGCACCGGGTGCATTTTTTAATTCATTCCATCTTTCTTTGCTCATTAGTACATCACGAGGCTTACTTCCTTGAAATCCAGAAACAATCCCTCTTTGCTCCATTTGATCAATAATTCTTCCAGCTCTTGCATATCCAACTTTAAATTTTCTTTGAATAAAAGATGTAGAAGCTGTTTGATTTCTTATAACCTCCTCAATTGCTTCTTCCAATAAAGGATCATTATCATCATCCTCATCATTTGAAACATTATTTGCAGGATTATCTATATTATCAATTTTCTCTAAAATTGAAGTTGAATTTTCATTAACTTCATCAGTCTTAATATATTTAACAATATTCTCAACTTCCGAATCAGAAACAAAAGCACCTTGAATTCTAGTAGGTTTAGATGCACCAATTGGGAAAAATAACATATCACCTTTTCCAAGTAGTTTCTCGGCACCTGCAGAATCCAAAATAGTTCTTGAATCAACTTGTGACGAAACAGCAAAAGCAATTCTTGAAGGAATATTTGCTTTAATAATACCAGTAATAACATCCACAGAAGGTCTTTGTGTTGCAATAACCAAATGCATACCAGCAGCTCTTGCCATCTGCGCCAATCTACAAATAGCATCTTCCACTTCTTTAGCAGCAACCATCATCAAGTCAGCTAACTCATCTATAATGATAACCATTTGAGGCATTGTAGGCTCTCCTCTTTCTTCTGCTTGTTGATTATATCCTTTAATATCCCTAACTTTCTTTTCTGCAAATTTTGAATATCTACTAACCATCTCTTGAACAGCCCAAGCCAATGCACCTGCAGCCTTTTTCGGATCAGTTACAACTGGAATTAATAAATGTGGAATTCCATTATATACTGAAAGCTCCACAACTTTAGGATCAATCATCAACAATTTAACCTCACTAGGTTTTGCTTTATAAATAATACTTGTAATTAATGTATTAATACATACTGATTTACCACTACCAGTACTCCCCGCAATAAGCACATGGGGCATTTTAGCAATATCAGTAACAACTGCATCACCAGCAACATCCTTACCTAAAGCAAATGCAAGTTTTGACTTAGCACCATCAAACTCCTCACTCTCAATTATATCCTTAAGTCCTACAACTGATTTATTTTTTCTAGGAATTTCAATACCAACAGTATGCTTTCCTGGAATTGGAGCCTCAATTCTTATTGATTCCGCTTCCAAACTTAGAGCAATATCATCAGCTAAATTCGAAATTTTACTTACTCTAACACCTTCAGCAGGGGCTATCTCAAATCTTGTAATAACAGGTCCAACTGAAACATTTTCAACCTTTGCTAAAACACCAAAACTCTGTAGAGTCTTTCTCAATTTTTCAGAAGTTGCTAAAATTCTCTTTCTAATATCCCCATCTTCAGTTTCTCCAATATCAGCCAATATATTAATTGGTGGAAATTCATAATGATCTTCCGCAACATTTAAAGTACTATCATTCAATCCTAAAGACTCCGGCGACACATCTTCAGAGGCTTTATTATTTTTTTCAACATTATTATCAAATTTATTAATTGTCTTTCTTCCAGTATTAGTTTTCATATTAGGAATCTCTAATTGTTCAGAACCTTCCGAACTCTTAGATAATGGTAAATTGATATTTATTTCATCTTCAAAATTACCATCATTTTGAACTAAACTATCACCATAATTAACATCAGTACTATTAGCAATATTTTTCATTATTGCAGACTCTTTTTTAATACCTGCAACATCATTATCATCATAATATTTAGTAAACACACTAAATATTCCTTTATTCTTTTTAGATTGATTAGCAACTTCTTCCCTAGACATAGAATTAATTGGTCTAGACAAATCTTCTTTAATCTTTTGTTCCTTAATCAATTTTTGCGTTTTCTTTTCATTTTGCATAGATAATTCCTTATTCCTAGCTCTATGCTCTGAAAGGTTTTCCTTAAACTCAATTACATCTCCAACCACATTGATTTTAAACGCAATTATTATAATAATTAGCATTATTCCAAAACATAAAATTGATGTACCAATTGCACCAATTCCTCTTACAGCAGGAACTGCAAAAAGTGTACCAAAAGCACCTCCACCAATATCCCTTGTACCTAATTCATATCCCTTAGATAAAATATCAGACATTTTATCAGTAGGATTAATATTTCCATTAGATATTTGATATGTTGCTAAAACAATATTAATCATTAAAAAAAATAGAAAAAATACAAAAACTTTAGATGTTACTTTCTTCTCATTTTCAGCAATCATAAATATTGTAAAAATCAACATTGCGACTGGTAAAAAATACTTTATAAATCCAAAAATTCCACCAAGTGCTAAACTAATTTCATTTCCAATTTTACCCTGTTTAAAATAAACAAAAGCAATCATTAAAAAACTAACTAAGATTAATATAAGCCATTGAACATTGAATTTAACACTTTGTTTTTGTTTTTTTGTACTCTTCTTTCTAGCTGCCAATTTAAAAACCTCCTAAAATATACGCATCTTATAATACTAAGCAATTATATATTAAAAAAAAAATAAAATCAAGCGCAATAATGTACACTTGTTCGTGATAAAAGTACTATTTTCGTACTCCAATATATAACAAAAGATGTATTAATAAGATTTAACAATTCAAAAATAAAGTCTGCATATAATATATACAAACTTTATATCATAATATATGACTATCTTAATTTCCTCTTTTGCGTCCTATATGCTTGATTTGCCATAAAAGATTCCGGCATAATTTTAGCTAAACAAGCTACAATTCTTATTAATGAACTTGAAAAATAAATCACTTTCTTAGATTTTAATAATCCCTTAACTCCAATCCTAGCAACATCACTACTACTCTGTCCTTTTAATGAAAAAGTAACATTTGCGTTTTTATTAAAGTCGGTATCAACAGGCCCCGGACAATATGCAGCAATTCTAACTTTTGAATTAACAGATTTTAATTCTTTTGCTATTGCCCTAGTCAATCTAACTACATAAGCCTTTGTTGAATAATAAGTTGCCATCAATGGCCCCGGCATAAATCCCGCAATTGAAGCTACATTTAAAATATATCCACTATTTGCTTTAACCATATCTCTCAAAAATAATTTAGTTAAAACATGAAGCCCTAAAATATTTGTATTAATCATTGAAATATCTTTTTCTAAATCAGTTTCATAAAATTTTCCACAGTCACCAAATCCAGCATTATTGACTAATACATCAATATTAACAAACTTATTTCTTACATCATCATAAAGCTTCTTAACAGATCCAATATCACTAACATCGCATTTCATAATTTCTACATTACACTTACCATACTTCTTTATAATTTCATTTTTCACTTCCTTAAGCCTATCTAAACTTCTAGCAACTAAAATTAAATCATAGCCCCTATCAGCAAACTCAAAAGCCATATCCTTACCAATTCCTGATGAAGCACCAGTTATTAAACTAATCATATTTCCCCCACTTTTCTATATATTAAACTTTCTATAATATAAAACAAAACCCTAAATGCTAAAACATCTAGGGTTTATATATTAAACTAATTTTAAAATAACTGTTTCAGCGCCATCTCCACGTCTTTGACCTAATTTTATGATTTGTGTATAACCACCAGTTCTCTTTTCATATCTTGGTCCTAAAACATTAAATAATTTATCAGCTAAATCAATGCCATTTCCATTTTCATCTTTAACTTTGTTAACTTTCGTCATGATTTTTCTTCTAGCATTTAATCTTGAAACATTATCTTTTTGTCTTTTTTCAATTTTTTCTTCTTTAACAACTTTAAGGAATTCATTTCCGTTTTTACTTTTTGTAACAGCTGTTTCTTTATTACCTTTACTATCTAACTTAGCTTTAACAACTTTAACATCAACTTCTGTATAATTGTCTTTTTCTTTACATGCTAATGCTATAATACTATCTGCAATAGCTTTAACTTCTTTAGCTCTAGCTTCTGTTGTTTCCAACTTCTCATGCCAAATTAAATCAGTAGTAAGATTTTTTAAAACTGATTTACGAATATCAGTTGTCATTCCTAACTTTCTGTTTGCCATCTTTCTCACCTTTCTAATTATTCATTATGATAATTTATATATCTTCTTCATTTCTTAGATTTAAACCTAATTCATGTAACTTAGCAATAACTTCATCCAACGATTTCTTTCCAAGATTTTTAACTTTCATCATATCATTTTCACTCTTACAAGCTAAATCACCAACTGTTGAAATACCTGATCTCTTTAAGCAATTAAAAGATCTAACAGATAATTCTAACTCTTCAATTGGTCTTTCTAAAATCTTTTCTTTTTTATCTTCTTCTTTTTCAATCATAATAGATGTGTTTTTTGCAGTTTCTGATAATTCTACAAATAATTGTAAATGTTCAGTCATAACTTTAGCTGCTAAACTTAGAGCTTCATATGGCTCTAAACAACCATCAGTCCAAAGTTCAATAGTTAATTTATCATAATCTACCATTTGTCCAACTCTAGTATTTTCAACTGAGTAATTAACCTTTTTAACTGGAGAATAAATCGAATCAATTGAAATAACTCCAATAGGTTGATTTGGTGTCTTGTTTTTTTCTGCTGTGTTATATCCTCTACCCATATCTGCAATCATATCAACATGGAATTTACCACCCTTTGATACTGTAGCAATATGAAGTTCTGGATTTAAAATTTCTACTGTTCCATCTGTAATGATATCTTTAGCCTTAACTTCTCCTTCACCATCAAATTCAATTCTCAATGATTTTTCTTCATTTTTATCGAACTTAAGTCTTACCATTTTTAAATTTAAAATTAATTCTGAAACATCCTCAACAACATTTGGGATAATTGCGAATTCATGTTGCGCACCTTCAATCTTTACACCTTTAATAGCACAACCTGGTAATGATGAAAGTAAAATTCTTCTTAAAGAATTTCCTATAGTAACTCCATATCCTTTTTCCAATGGTTCACACACGAATTTACCATAGTGATTTACTTTATCAATTTCCAAACATTTAATATTTGGCTTTTCGAATTCTATCATTTCTACCTCCTAAAATACTTTGGATTAAACTTATGCAAACCCAAATAGCAAAAAAATTAAAGACATTATTTTGAGTAAAGCTCAACAATGAAGTGTTCTTCAATTGGAAGATCAATTTCTTCTCTTGCTGGCATTCTAAGTATTGTAGCACTTAATTTTTCTTTATTTAATTCAATCCAAGCTGGTACTGTTAAAGAACCATCTTCGATATTTGCTTTTATAACTGGATTGTCATTTTTAATTTCTCTTACGGCTATAACATCTCCTGCTTTAACTAAGTATGAAGAAATATCTGTTTTTCTTCCATTTACTTCAATTGCACCATGAGAGATTAATTGTTTTGCTTGTGGTCTAGTTGCAGCAAATCCTGCTCTGAAAAGTACATTGTCCAATCTACTTTCTAGAATTTGAAGTAATATTTCACCAGTAATACCTTTTTTATTAATAGCTTTTTCAAAATAGCTTCTGAATTGTGATTCACTTACATCATAAATGAATTTAGCTCTTTGTTTTTCTCTTAATTGGATACCATATTCACTTAATTTCTTAAAAGAATTCTTAGGTTTCTTTATAGAAGTTTTATTGATACCAATATATGCTGGACTTATTCCTAAAGCTCTACATCTTTTTAGAACTGGAACATTAAATCTTGCCATTTTCCCTTTCTCCTTTTCACGATTATTATTAATTTATTTTAAAAATTTATACTCTTCTTCTTTTTGGTGGTCTGCAACCATTATGTGGAATAGGTGTTACATCTGATATAGCTGTAATATCTAAACCTGCAACTTGTAATTGTCTAATAGCTGACTCACGTCCTGCACCAGGTCCTTTAACAAAAACCTCTACAGTTTTTAAACCTTGATCTAAAGCAATCTTAGCTGCTGTTTCTGCAACTTCTCCTGCTACGAATGGTGTGCTCTTTCTAGAACCTTTATATCCAAGTTCTCCAGCACTTGCCCATGAAATAACATTTCCGTTCATGTCTGTAATAGAAATAATTGTATTATTAAAACTTGAATGTATAAAAGCTTTTCCAGATTCTACATGTCTATTAATTTTTCTTCTAGTTGTAGTCTTTTTTGCTCCTGTTTTTTTAGTAGCCATTCTTACATTTTCTCCTTCCTCAATTACTAGCAATCTAATCTAGTAAAATTACATCTTATTTTTTATCAGATTTTTTACTTACTAATTTTCTTGGTCCTTTTCTTGTACGAGCATTAGTTTTAGATCTTTGACCTCTTACAGGTAAATTTCTTCTATGTCTTAATCCTCTGTAGCAACCCATTTCAACCAATTGCTTAATATTTAAAGCAACTTCTCTTCTTAAGTCACCTTCTAATATGTATGATGACATAGCGTTTCTAATTGCTTGTTCTTGGTCAGATGTTAGATCTTTAACTCTTACATCAGGGCTTACACCTGCATCACTAAGAATCTTTTGAGATCTTTTTAATCCTATACCATAAATATATGTTAGTCCTATTTCTACCCTTTTTTCTTTAGGTAGGTCAACTCCTGCTAAACGAGCCATTCTTGCACCTCTTTCTTAAAATTAATATCTAATCATTATTTAAAGGTGAAATGCATCATATTATTTCATAAATAATTATTATGAAAGGTACTAATAATTAAATCTTCCATAATACAATCTTTAAATAACATTAGAAAAATATATAAATATTTATTATGCTTTCAGCCGCTCCATAATAAATACAAATACCAAATTAAATATTTTTAATTATCCTTGTCTTTGTTTATGCTTTGGATTTTCGCATATAACTCTAATTACACCATTTCTTTTAATGATTTTGCATTTATCACACATTTTTTTAACTGATGGTCTTACTTTCATTAGAATACACCTCCTGATTTACTTTAATTTATTTAGCTCTCCATTTAATCCTACCTTTAGTAAGATCATATGGTGATAATTCTAACTTAACTTTATCTCCTGGTAAAATCTTAATATAATTCATTCTCAATTTTCCAGAAATATGAGCTAGAACCTCATGTCCATTTTCAAGTTTTACTTTAAACATAGTATTGGGTAATGATTCTGAAACAATACCTTCTACTTCAATAACATCCTCTTTAGACATATAAGTATCTTCCTCCAATTTAATGGTTTATCAATCAGGGACTATGTCCCATAATAACTACTTAATTATATAATACTCTTATAGTAATGTCAATATCTCTGGGCCTTTTTCTGTAATTAAAATAGTATTTTCGTAATGAGCAGATAAGCTTCCATCAACAGTCCATATAGACCATCCATCATTACCTTGACAAATGTCCCTATCACCTGCAACGACCATAGGCTCAATCGCAAGTGTCATACCAGCTTCAAGTCTTATTCCTCTTCCAGGTTTTCCATAATTAGGAATACCTGGTTCTTCATGCATTTCTCTTCCAATACCATGTCCTTCAAATTCTCTAATTACATCAAGTCCATTATCTTGAACATACTGTCCAATAGCATGTGAAATATCTCCCAATCGATTATTTTTTGTGGCATATTTAATACCTTCAAAAAAAGCTTGTTTTGTAACATCAATCAAATATTGAGCTTCTTTTGAAATCTTTCCAACACCATATGTTCTACAACAATCCCCATTAAATCCATCTTTGTACGCAACTAAATCAATACTTATAATATCACCTTCATGTAAAATGTCCCTTTTAGAAGGTATACCATGAATAATCATGTCATTAATTGAAGCACAAATTGATCCAGGAAAATCAGGAACTCCTTTCATTCCACTTGGATACCCTTTTTCTGCCGGAATTGCACCATTGGCTCTCATTGTTTCCTCAGCAATTTTATCAAGCTCCCAAGTAGAAATACCAGGTCTTATTGCTTTTTCAACAGCTTGTTGAGCAAGTGCTGCTACACGGCAAGCTTCTCTCATTTTTTCAATTTCAGATTTTGATTTTATCGTTACCATTTTATCCTCTATTCTAACGCAAACTTATTTTTTGCGAGCATTTATTCTTTCAACAGCTTTAGCAGTTGTATCTTCCATTGTTGTTTCAGAATAAATATTAATATCTATATTTTCTAACAACCCTTTATTTTTATAATAAGAAATAAGTGGTTGTGTATTTTCATAATAAACTTCTATTCTATGTTTAATTGTTTCAACTTCATCATCAGGTCTTTTTACTAATTTTGTTCCACATATATCACAAACTCCATCCACTTTAGGTGGTAAGAAAATTGTATTATATGAAGCACCACATGATTTATTAGGACATATAATTCTACTAGATGTCCTTTTTATTAAATCTTCATCAGGAACGCTTAAATTAATAACTGCAGTAACTTCATCATTATTATTATTTAAAAATTCATCCAATTTCTCTGCCTGATTAATTGTTCTAGGAAATCCATCCAAACAAACATTTTTAGACTTTTTCAATTTATTTAAAACCATTTCAATTGTTATTTCATCAGGTACCAATTTTCCTTGTGAAATAAACTCATTAGCTTTAATTCCACATTCAGTACCTCTCTTGATTTCATCTCTAAAAATATCTCCAGTAGCAACATGTTCCAAACCATATTCATCACAAAGTTTCTTTCCTATAGTTCCTTTGCCACTGCCAGGGGCTCCCAACATTATAATAATCATTCTTTTGCCTCCACTAAAAAACCAAGTAGCAATATATATATAGCTTCCATAAAAACCATATATATATTGCTACAAGGCAATATATATTAAATTTATTTTTCCAAAAATCCTTTATAATGTCTCATTACAAGTTGTGATTTTAATTGATCACCTAATTCGATTGCAACACCAACAACGATTAATATTGATGTACCACCAAAAGCAGTATTCAATCCCACTCCTCTTGCTAACATTGGAATAACAGCAATAGCTGCTAAGAACAATGCTCCAAATAAAGTAATTTTTGTAAGAACTTTTGTTAAATATTCTGTAGTTGGTTTTCCAGCTCTAATTCCTGGTATAAATCCACCATTTTGTTTAATAGTACTTGAGATTTCAGCTGGATTAAATGTAGCATACGTATAAAAATATGTAAAACCTACTATTAACAATAAATAAATAAATGCATTTATTATTGTATAATGC
>CAURYI010000020.1:0-11162 GCA_963529075.1 uncultured Eubacteriales bacterium | reverse complement strand
AATGACTGTTGAATATGATAATGCATATATTTTAATTACTGATAAGAAGATAGAAAATATTCAGGAAATATTACCTTTATTGGAAGAATTAATGAAATCTTCTGGTAAATTATTAATAATTTGTGAAGATGTTGCAGCTGAAGCTTTGTCTACTTTAATTTTAAATAAGTTAAGAGGTGTTTTAAATGTAGTTGCTGTAAAAGCTCCTGGATATGGTGATAAGAGAAAGGATTATTTACAGGATATTGCTATTTTAACAGGTGGTAAAGTTATTTCTACTGATTTAGGTATGGAATTTAAGGATGTGCAAGTTTCTGATTTGGGACATGCTAAACAAATTAAAGTTGAAAAGGATAGAACTATTATTGTTGATGGTTCTGGCGATAAAGAAGAAATAGCAAATAGAGTTGCTCAATTAAAAACTTTAATTTCTAGTGAGAAAAGTAGTTATGAAAAGGAAAATCTTGAAGAAAGATTGGCTAAGATGGCTGGTGGAGTTGCAGTTATTGGTGTAGGCGCGGCGACAGAGCTAGAGATGAAAGATAAGAAACTTAGAATTGAAGATGCTTTATCTGCTACTAGAGCTGCAGTTGAAGAAGGTGTGTTACCTGGTGGAGGTACTGCATATTTGAATATAATTTCTAAATTGGAAGTTGAAGTTTCTAATTTTGAAACTGATGAAAAAATTGGTGCAAATATTATATTAAAATCACTTGAAGAGCCTGCTAGACAGATTGCAATAAATGCTGGTTTAGAGCCCGCAGTAATTATTGAAAAAGTAAAATCTGAGAAGGATGGTATTGGTTTTGATGCTAAGAAGTGTGAATATGTTGATATGAAAAAATCGGGTATTGTAGATCCTACTAAAGTTTCAAGAAGTGCACTTCAAAATGCTGCTTCAATTGCGTCAATGATTTTAACAACTGAAGCTATTGTTTCAGAAATTCCTGAAAAACATCATCATGATGATATTGGTTCTAGTGGAATGGGAATGAATGGTTTAATGTAATAAAATATAAAACCTTATTATTGAGCTTTTTGTTTGATAATGAGGTTTTTTTATGAAGATTTTTTAGATTTTGTATTAATTTGTAAAAAAGATGTTATAATTGATTTAATTTATTATTGGAGGTGTATATGGGAAATATTGAATATTTGGATTTAGTGGATGAAAATGATAATGTTATAGGCATGGAAGATAGGAATATTATTTATGCAAAGGAATTAAGAAATTTTAGGGTTATTAATATTATTATTATGAATAGTGATAATAAAATTATTCTTCCAAAAAGAAGTGGTAATAGAAGAATATTTCCTAATTGTTATGATTTTTCGGTTGGTGGACATGTTTCTTCTGGGGAAACATATGAAGAAGCTGCATATAGGGAGATGGAAGAAGAACTTGGAATTACTAATGTTAAATTAGATGAAATTGGATATTTTAAGCCTTTTGAATTAAATACAAGTTCCTTTTCAAAAATGTATAAATTGATTTATGATGATGAATTAAATTACGATAAAGATGGTATTCAAGAAATTTTTTATATGGATAAGGATGAAATAAGAAAATTAATTGAAGAGGATACAAGTCAATTTAAAGGAGATTATCCTAAGCTTTTCAAATGGCTTGATGAAAATAATATTATTTAGGAGGAAAAATGGGGAAGAGAAATATTGTTATAGGTGGAGCATGGCCTTATGCAAATAGTTCTTTGCATTTAGGACATTTGGCAGCGTTAATTGGTGGTGATGTGCTTGCTAGATATTTTAGGCTTAATGGAGATAATGTGGTGTATGTTTCCGGTACTGATTGTCATGGTACCCCAATTACTCAAAGAGCTAGAAAAGAAAATAAAACAGCAAAAGAAATAGCGGAAAATTACCATTTGGAATTTACAAATACTTTTAAAAATATGGGATTTTCTTATGATTTATATGGTAAAACAGAAGATAAATTTCATAAAAATACAGTTCAAAAGATGTTAGAAAGAATGTATGAAAATAAATATATTTATGAAAAAATTGATTTACAACCTTATTGTAGTAAATGTAGTAGATTTTTAGCAGATAGGGAACTTAAGCTAATATGTCCTTCTTGTGGACTGGAAAGTAAGGGGGATCAATGTGATTGTGGATATATTCCTAAGGAAAAAGATTTAGATGGGGCAATTTGTGTTGAATGTGGAGATAAAGTTTCTTTAAAGGAAAATAATAATTTATATTTATCTTTAAAGGATTTACAATCTCAAATTGAAAAGTTTTTTGATGACAAGTCGGTTAATTGGAGATTAAATTCTAAAAAAGAAACTGAAAAATATTTAAAGGAAGGATTGATTGATAGAGCTGTTACTAGGGATTTGGATTGGGGAGTAGATGTGACAATCACAGGATTTGAAGATAAGAAAATGTATGTTTGGATAGAGGCTGTGCTTGGATATTTAACAATGGTTAAAAAATATTGTAGTGAAAATAATTTGAATTACGATGATTTTTGGAAAAATAATAATACTAAAATCTATATGATTCATGGAAAGGATAATATTGTATTTCATAGTATTATTTTACCAGCATTATTATTGGCAATGAATGATAATTATAAATTGCCTGATTTTATGATTTCTTCTGAATATTTAAATATTAATTCGGAAAAAATATCTAAATCTAAAGGGAATGGAATTACTATTAATGATATGCTTAAAAAGTGTAATAGGGATACATTAAGATATTTTTTAATAGCTAATGGTCCTGAAAAAAGAGATAGTAATTTTTCTATGGAAGAATATATAACAATTCATAATTCTGAAATTACTAATAAATATGGAAATTTTGTTAATAGGACATTAAAATTTAAAGGTTTGGAAACTATTCCAAATGGAAAGATGGATGTGGAATTTTCAAATAGGTTGGATATAATTTATGAGAATGTTGGAAAATTAATTGAATGTGGAGAATTTAAAAAAGCAACATTAGAAATTATGCATTTAGTTGAAGATGCAAATAAATATTATGATGATAGAAAACCGTGGGAACAAAAAAATAGTGATATTGAAGGTTTTAATGACACAATTTATACTTGTGTTAATATAATTGCTAATTTAGCTAATTTGTATCAACCTTTTATGCCTGATTCTTCTATAAAAATAAAAGAATATTTAAAAATGGATGATTTGAAATGGAAGAAAGTTGATGTTAAATCAGGGATAAAAATAGGAGCTGTGGAAGCTTTATTTGAAAGAATTAAATAATGTGAAATTGTACTATTAAAAACAAATGATGATGTTTGTATTTTTTTGTATATTATATTTTTACTAAGACTTAGGATATGTGTTATAATTAATATATTGATTTGAAAGAGAGGTGTTAAATGGAGTTAATTGGCGATGTTAGTGCAATTATTTATAAAAATGAAGAAAATAACTATACCATTGCTACTGTTGTTGTTGAACAGCTTAGTGAAACTCCATTGGAGCTTGGATATAATATTTTAGGTCTTGAAACCACTGTTGTTGGTTATTTACCTTTTGTGGATAAGGGAGAGAAAATTAAGCTTACTGGTAAGTTTGTGGTTCATCCTGATTACGGTGACCAATTTAAAGTTGAAGGTTTTGAAAAAATTGTACCAAAAACTTTGGATGCTTTGGAAAAGTACTTAGCAAATGGAAGTATTAAAGGAATTGGACCTAGTATTGCTAAAAAGATTGTTAGACAGTTTGGAGAAGATACAATTAATGTTATTAAGAATGAACCCGAAAAATTAGTTGTTATTAAGGGTATTACTGCCGAGAGAGCTGAGGAGATTTGTGAGAAATTCACTGAAAATTTTGATTCTTGGCAGATTGTTGGTTTTTTACAAAAGTTTGGAATTGGACCGCAAAATGCTCAAGCTATTTTTAAAAAGTTTGGTGGTAATACGATTAGAATAATAGAAGATAATCCATATATTTTATGTGATATGGGATTTAAAGTTAATTTTTCGGAAATTGATAGAGCTGCATTATCAATAGGTTTTGCTAATAATAGTTTGGAAAGAGTTAGTGCGGGAATTTTGTATGGGCTAAAATTAGCTGGATACAATGGGCATACCTGTACTTTGGAAAAAGGCTTAATTCAATATGTTTGTGAATTGCTGAAAGTGCAAATTGAAGATGTTGGAAATGGAATTAAAGATTTACTTTCTAGAGAAAAAATTAGTATTGAAAAAAGAGCTGTTGAAAAAGATGGTAAAATCGAAGTTGAAATTTATGTTTATATTAATGAGTTTTATAAAATTGAAGAAAGAGTTGCTAACAAATTAAAGATGTTGCTTAAAGCTAAAAATACAAAAAAGCTTCATAATGTTGAAAAGTTGGTAGGGCAATTGTCTGATATTGAACTTTCTGATAAACAATTGGAAGCAATTAAAATGGTTAGCAGAGAAAATGTTGTTATAATTACTGGTGGTCCAGGTACTGGAAAGACTACAATTATTAAAACAATTATTGATATTTATTCGAGTTTGAATAAGAAAATTGTGCTTTGCGCGCCGACTGGAAGAGCAGCTAAAAAAATGACAGAAGCAACTGGTATGGAGGCTAGTACATTACATAGATTACTTGAAATCGGTAAAATTGCGGATAGTGATACACCGAATACTGGAATTGAAGTTATGCCTATTGATGCAGATATTTTAATTGTTGATGAAGTGTCGATGGTGGATATTATCTTAATGAATTATTTGCTAAAAGGTGTTTATAATGGAACAAAATTAATTTTAATTGGTGATTCTAATCAATTACCTTCTGTTGGTCCTGGAAATGTTATTAAAAATTTAATTGATTCTGGTGAAATTCCAACAATCAAGCTTAATAAGATTTTTAGACAGGCTGCTAAGAGTCAAATTATTGTTAATGCTAGAAAAGTAAATGATGGAATCTTGTTTTACAATGAAAATGTTAGTAAAAATAGTTTGAATGATTTTGAATTTATTAAATCAAATAATGTTAAAGAAGTTATTGATATAATTTTAAAATTGTATGATGAAAATACACAGATAATTACTCCAACTAAAAGAGGGGAACTTGGTACAAAGAGTTTAAATAGGATTATTCAATCATATATTAATCCGGAGTCACCATTTAAGAACGAAAAGAATTTTGGAGAAGTTATTTTTAGAGAAACGGATAAGGTAATGCAAATTAAAAATAATTATGATATTGAATGGGTTAAGGATGGAGAACATTCAACAGGTATTTTTAATGGTGAAATGGGTGTTATTAGAGTTATAAAAGATGGAGTTATTGAGATTAAATTTGATGATGATAAAGTTGCTCAATATACTTTTCAAGATATGGATCAAATTGAACATTGTTTTGCAATTACAGTTCATAAATCACAGGGAAGTGAATTTGATAAGGTGTTGATGCCAATACTTAATGTGCAACCAATGCTATTAACTCGAAATGTACTATATACTGCAATGACGAGAGCAAAGAAAATGCTTACAATTATAGGGAGTGAGTACAATATTTCTTATATGATTAAAAATGTTAATATTAAGCAACGTAATACGGGGCTTGAATATAAACTTAGAACTGGTGATAGTGTTAAGTTATAATTTATAAATAAATCAGGGGCGGAAGGATATTTATGTTTAAAAAAATATTTGGATTCGTTCTTGATTTTTTGTTTCCAAGAAAATGTGGTGTGTGTAATAAATTAAATGATAATTTTGTTTGTAAAGATTGCTTAAAGAGGATTAATAGTTTTAAAATTTATAATTTTAGTGAGGAAGGAATTTGGATTTATAGGTATGAAGGGATTGTTAGAAATTTGATTATTGATTATAAATTTAAAGATAAATCTTATTTGTGTGAACTGTTTGCAAATTGTATTTTAAGTGATGGTGAGGTATGTAAAATTATTCAAAAATATGATATAATATTGCCGGTTCCTTTGCATAAAAAGAGGTTTAAGGAGAGGGGATATAATCAAAGTAAATTGATTTCTGATATTTTGGCTCAAAAACTTAGAGTTCAAACGTTTGATGATGTGTTAGTAAAGATAAAAAACACATTACCTCAAGGTAAAAATCTTTTGCATGATAGAAGGAAAGCTATTAAAGGTGCATTTTTTGTGGAAAATCCAGATAAAATTAGAGGAAAAAATGTTTTGATTTTTGATGATATTTATACTACTGGAAATACTGCTAATGAGTGCAAAAAAATAATAGAAGAATCTGGAGCAAAGTCGGTAGAAATTCTTACAATTGCTAAAGATTATATTTTATGAAATGGAGGTTTAAATGTATGTATAATGAGTTGTTTTATTATTATCGGTTTTAAATATGTTTCTTATTATTCTTTACTATATGGTCTTTTAAACCATAAAAGTGAGATATAATTTGGATACTTATTTGAGAAAGACTTAAGGTCTTTGATGAATGGAAAAATTTTATTTTTCCGTTGATGATATTTTATAACAATTGAAAGAGGTTTTTATGGAATTAAATAAAAAAAGAGTTTTACTTGGAATGAGTGGTGGTGTTGATAGTTCAGTATCTGCATTATTATTGCAAAAACAAGGTTATGAAGTTATAGGTGCTACAATGGATTTGTGGGATAGGCCTGATGGTACAAGTGGCAATGATGTTGCAATTAGGGATGCAAAGATCGTTTGTGAAAAGCTTGGAATTGAGCATGTTGTTTTAGATTTTAAAGATGAGTTTAAAAAAGGAGTAATGGATTATTTTAATGAATGTTATGCTAATTGTATTACACCTAATCCATGTGTTGAATGTAATAAAAAAATCAAGTTTGGATTATTATATAAAAAAGCATTGGAACTTGGATGTTTTTATGTTTCAACTGGGCATTATGCTAAAACTGAATATAGTGAAAAATATAAAAGATGGGTGATTACGAAAGCTACAAGTAGAAAAAAAGATCAAACATATGTTATGTACAAAGTTGAACCAGAACTTGTTGAACATATGATGTTTCCTCTTGCTAATTACGAAAATAAAGATGAGATTAGAAAAATTGCAGATGAAGCAGGTCTTGTTAATGTGGCCCATAAATCTGATAGTGAGGATATATGTTTTATTCCGGATAATGATTATAAAAAATTTTTAAGGGAAACATATGGTGTTAATCCTATTGAAGGTGATATTGTTGATAGAAATGGTAGAGTTTTAGGAAAGCATAAAGGACTTTATGGATATACTGTTGGTCAAAGAAGGGGGCTTGGGATTGCGAATGCTGTTCCGTTGTTTGTTACAGGATTTAATAGAGAAAAAAATCAATTAATTGTTGGTGAAGCTGATGATTTATTGAAAGATTCAATGATTTGTTATGATATTAATTTATTGCTAATTGATAAATTAGAGTATCCAACAAGAGTTATGATAAAAACTAGATATACGCAACAGGAAGTTCCGGGAATTGTTGAAATGTATGGTGAAGATAAATTTAAAGTGATTTTTGATGACCCACAACCACGTATTACACCTGGTCAATCAGCTGTTTTTTATGTTGATGATATTTTATTTGGTGGTGGAAAAATTTTAGGATAGGAGTTGATTAGGATGTATAAAAATAATCAATTTACAAGAACTGAGTTAGCTCTTGGAAAAGAAGGTGTTGAAAAGATTAAAAATTCTAAAATTGTACTTTTTGGCCTTGGTGGTGTTGGTTCATATATCGCAGAAGCTTTAGCTAGGATTGGAGTTCAAAATTTAATTATTGTTGATGGCGATGTTGTTGATATAACAAATATTAATAGACAATTGATTGCAAATATGGGGACTATTGGTAGAAATAAAGCTGAACTTGTCAAAGAAAGAATTAATTTAATTAATCCCTTTGCAAATGTTGTTGCTATTTCAAAATTTGTAAAAAGTGAAGTTGATATTGAGTTTGTTGATGGAACTGTCGATTATGTTATTGATGCTATTGATGATTTTGATGCTAAAATTATGATTATAAAAAAAACTAAAGAACTGGGACTAAATTTAATTTCTTCGATGGGGACTGCTAAGAGATTGCATGGAGAAATGTTTAAAATTACGGATATTAGTAAAACTTCAGTTTGTCCACTTGCTAAAAAAATTAGAAAAGAGCTGAATAGATTAAGAATCTCCAAAGTAAAAGTTTTGTATTCTGATGAAAATCCTGTTGAAACTCATGTGATTGATGGGTATGAAGGGAAATCTTTGGGAAGCGTTTCCTTTGTGCCTCCAGTTGCTGGTATGCTTATTGCTGGAGAGGTTGTAAGAGATTTGTTGAAATAATAATTTTATAAATATATAATACATATGATTAGATAATTTTGAGGAGAAAAAATGGGAAAAATAGTATTACTTGATGATTTAACTATAAATCAAATTGCAGCTGGTGAAGTTATTGAAAGACCGGCTTCTGTTGTAAAAGAACTTGTTGAAAATTCAATTGATGCAGGTGCTAGAAAAATTACTGTTGATATTAAAAATGGTGGTATTTCATATATTAGAATAACTGATGATGGTTATGGCATTATGCCTGATGATATGGAAATAGCATTTGAAAGACATGCTACTAGTAAAATTAGAGAGTCTAAAGATTTAGAGTATGTTAGAACTATGGGTTTTAGAGGTGAGGCTTTGGCTAGTATTGGTGCTATTGCTAAAGTTCAAATGTTATCTAAAGCTATAGGTCAAGATAATGGTTATCAAGTTGAAGTTGAAGGTGGAGATATTATTGATAAGCATGAAGCGGGATGTGCTCCTGGTACAAGTATTACAGTTAAGGAATTATTTTATAATACACCTGTTAGATACAAATTCTTAAAGAAAGATTTTACTGAGTCTGGATATATAGAAGATGCAATAAAAAGACTTGCATTAGTTAATCCAAATATTTCATTTAAATTTATTAATAATGGTAAAATTGAACTTCAAACATCTGGAAATGGAAGAATGGAAGATGTTGTTTATGCTATTTATGGAAAAGAAGTTTTGGAAAATATTATTCCAGTTGATTATCAATATGAGGATATTTATATAAAAGGTGTTATTGGAAAGCCAATGATTGCTAGATCTAATAGAGCAAATCAATTATTTTTTGTTAATAAAAGATTTATAAAGGATAAAACTTTATCAAGTGCTGCTGAACAAGGATTTAAAGGGTTAGTTACTATTGGTAAGCATGGATTTTTAATTTTGAATTTGGATATGGATCCTAAAAAATTAGATGTTAATGTGCATCCAACTAAAATGGAAGTTAGATTTCAAGAAGAATCAAAGATTTTTAAAGCTGTTTTTCATGCAGTTAAAGATACAATGTTAAAGACTGATTTAATTACAAATCATGAAAAAGAACATTTTGCTGATGATAAAGTTGACTTTGATAAAGATGTAAAAAATGATAATCTAACTAATTCTGCAAGACTTAAATTTTGGGGATTGAACAAGGAAGAAAAGTTTAATGAAAAAGAAAATAGGGATTTTGATTTTTTTAAGAATTTGAAATCTCCAAATGTTAAATCTATGGATGTTGTACAAGATACTCATTATGGTGAAAAGTCAGAGTTTGAAGTTGATGATAAAATTGGAAAAATTAATGAAGAACTTGATAAAATTCAAAAGAGTAGAAATAATAAAATTGAATATAATTTAAATAGATATGATCATCTTGGTAAAAATGCAAGTGTTGCAGATAAGATGAATTTGTTAAATGATACTGTTGGTAATGATTATGGTATGATTAATGATGAAGAAAAAGAAATTAAAAATACTAATAGTGAAAACCAAGAAAAAAATAATGATACAGTTAATGATTCTTTAAGTAATGTAATTGAGTCTAATGTAAATGATGATAAATTTAAAATTGAAGCGATTGAAGTTAATAATGATATTAAAAGTGAAAATTTAAGTGAAGAAGTTAAAGAATCTAATAATTCTGAAATAGTTAATGAGGTTTCAAAAGGTTTTTTTGAAGCAGAAATAGAATCTAATATTGCGGATAATAAAGTTGAGGAAGCTCAAGCTAATTATGAGTATGAAAAAGAAAAAATCCTTGATGAATCAAATCTTAATGAAGTTGAAAATAATAATGATAAAAAATCTTTAATTGAGGATAAAGATATTTCTTTTGAAGAAAAATATAGAAAATTGTTTGGAAGGGATATTAAAACCGCTAAAGAAGAATATCAAATTCAAAGAAAAAATGAAGACGTAAATTTAAAACCAATTGAAGGTGAAAAAGTCTCATTGTTTGAAAATAAAGATAATGATATTAAAAAGCCACATTATAATTATGTTGGTATCGCATTTAAGACATATATTATTTTTACAATTAATGATGAAATGTATATGATGGATCAGCACGCGGCACATGAAAGAATCATGTTTGAGAAAGTTAAAGCAAATTATTATAATAATGTTGATAAAGATTCACAATTAATGTTATTACCTGATATTATTACATTATCAAATAAGGAAATGGGTATTTTTAGAGATAATAAGGAATTATTTAATAAAGCTGGATTTACAGTTGATGAGTTTGGCGACAATACTGTTAAATTAACTGGAGTGCCGGAATTCTGTTTAGATTTTGATACAAGAAGTTTATTCTTGGAGACATTGGATGAAATGGACACTGTGGCAAGAACTGCCAAACAGGAATTAGAATATAAATTTTTAGCTACTGTTGCATGTAAATCGGCTGTTAAAGCTCACATGGCTTTAAGTAAAGAAGAAGTTGATAGCTTGTTTGAGCAATTATATAAATTACCTAATCCATTTAGCTGTCCACATGGAAGACCAACAGTTATCAAAATGACTAAAACTGATATTGAAAAGAAGTTTTCAAGAATTCAATAATAAGGAATATATATGGATAAAAAGAAAGTAATTGTAATATGTGGGCCAACAGCTTCTGGTAAAACTAGTTTAGGAATTCAGATTGGTAATTTAGTAAATGGAGAAATCATATCTGCTGACTCGATGCAAATTTATAAGGATATGGATATTGGAAGTGCAAAGCCAACTATTGAGGAGAGAGCACAGGCGACTCATCATTTGGTGGATTTTGTTGATCCGGATAGAAGATATAGTGTTGCAGATTTTAAGAAGGATGCTGAAAGTAAAATAAAAGAAATCCTAAAAAAAAATAAGGTGCCTATTATTGTTGGTGGAACTGGGTTATATG
>CAURYI010000019.1:0-11382 GCA_963529075.1 uncultured Eubacteriales bacterium | reverse complement strand
TTTTAATATTATGAAATTATTTGATAAATTTTTAAAAATATTAAAAACTGATAGAAATACATTTGCAACATATATTTTACTTATGGTTACAATTTATTTAATTGTTGATCGTGTATTTGAAGTATTGCTAATACTTACTAATGGTGTTGCTTATCATTATTTTGAGCCTCAAGTTTATGGACTTGCCTTCTTGGCTCCTATATTTTGTTTTCTATTTAGTTTTTCATCTTCATTTATTAAATCAGATGGAGATAAACACAAATGGTTTTATGCTTATTGTATCGAGCTTTATATTTTAGCTGTTTGTATGCTTATTGAATGGATTAATAAAATGGCGTGGTTTGGTATTCTGCAATTACCTAATTTCAACAATTTTGTAATTGACTTTTCTTATTTAATCAGACCTGCTTTTTCATCAGTAGCTATTGCTATACCTCTTGCTACTTGGATTTATTTATTTAATTTCTTGTATAGATCTGTTTCACAAACTAAGCCTATGCTTGATTCTATTGAGGATTATGATGGAATTAATTTATCTGATTCATCTAGTGGTTGGGGTGATTATACTGATGAGATTTATATTGGTATTAGAAAAGATAATGGTAAAAAAGTTAAACTTTGTGAAACTAGAAGATTTGAACATACATTAGTGTGTGGAATCACAGGTTCTGGTAAAACCACATTGATTTTTGAACCTTGGATTGCTCAAGATATTAGTAAAAAGTCTTTCTATGCTCAAACATCTAAAGCTATTGCTTTTGCTGCTCTTCGTACTGGTATATGTTCTTTGAAATACCCTTATAGCAATGATTATTTAAATAAAAATTTCTCTTTAAATATGATTTCTCCTTCAGAATCAAAGAAATCAATTTTCAATAATCGTGTTTCTGATTTAATTTATGCTGAAGCTGGAAATAAAGTAATTTATCGTAATTTAGGACTATCATATATCGCAGCTGATAATGAATCATTTAAAAAGATGGGGAAAGTTTGTGATGCTTTCAATGTTGCTTATAATATTGTAGATCCACTTGATCCAAATTCTATTGGATTAAATCCTTTTGCATATGCTTCTCCTAGCAAAGCTGCTAGTTGCATTGTAACTATTTTAAAAGGTTTATTTCCTGGTGATCTTAGTAATCAATATGAATCATATAGTCAAAATTTAATGCTTCAATCAATTACTAATTTATCAATTATGTTAGCCGTTGTTTATCCAAAAATTAATAATGGCAAACTACCTACTTTAGTAGATTTAATGAAAGTAATGTCTAATTTTGATTTAGTTGAAAGTCTTTCTTCAGTTTTAGAATCAAATAAAGAGTTTTCTGAAAAATATACAGCTGAAATTACCTTCTTTAGAAATAATTTCTATAAAGAAAGTCCTAATAGAAATGAAATGCAAAGACTTATCCAAGTTCCTATTGGCGTTATTCAAAGTCTTGTAAGAAATCCTAATGTAAGAGCTGTTTTATGTAATAGAGTTAATAATCTTAATTTTGATCAAGCTCTTGAAGAAGGTCAAGTTAACTTAGTATTAACAAGAAGGGGTGAACTTGGTGAGTCTACTCATAAAGCTTTAGGTTTATTCTTCTTATTACTTATGAAACCTTCTGTTCTATCAAGACCTGGTAGTGAAAAAACTAGAATTCCTCATTATTTATATATTGATGAAGCTCCTACATTCCTTACTAGTGCGACTGAGACTATATTTACTGTTTATAGAAAATATAAAGTTGGAGCAATTATATCTTCTCAAAGTATTTCACAAATTAAAGGTTGTGGAGATAAATTAGCTGAGACGGTTATCGCAAACTGTGCTAACAAAATTGTATTTGGTAATAATACTCCTGCTGAAAATGAGTTCTGGGAAAAAGAACTTAGTTCTAAAAAAGAATGGGATATTGGTAAGAGAAGTTATAATACTGATAAAATGGAATATGATTCAAAGATTACACCTGAATATGCTAATAAAGCTGCAGTTAGTGCTGGTAAAATAAAAGACTTAAAATTTAAAGCAGCTGCTTTTAGAATTAAGAATTTAAAGGGTAAAAATGATAATGGTCAAATTAAATTAGATTTCTTACCTGCAAAATATTTGCAAAAACAAGTTGTTAAATCTTACGACTTTGCTAGTTTCTCTGATGGAATTGCAGAATCTAACAATGTAGTAAATTCTAATTATAGTAAAACTGATACATTTACTTCTGAAGAAGGACCAATTAAAATGAATAATTCAAAATTAAATTTTAATTTCAATTCTTCTGATGCTATCATAAATAAGAAGAGTAATAATTCATCTTCTAAGAAATAAAAAATACTCCTAGAACACACAATGTTCTAGGAGTATTTTTTATGCTAATAATTTTGCGTCTAATTTAATTAATTTATATTTTCCATCTTGTTCTGCAAATGCTGATAGAGTTTTTTGCATTGATTCTTCATTTTGTAATAAATCAGTTGTATAGTATATATTTATATTTGGAATGTCTAATTTATTCATTACTATTTCTTTGAATGTTTCTGCCATATGTTTGCTGTCTTCACATAGTAATACCAATTGTGGCCTTACTCCGAATTCTGAATCACCTGATGTAAAATTGTTATAAAAATCTCTATAATATACTAATCTTTCTTCTAATTTTTTATGCCAATTATCTTCTCTTCTAATTGACTCATAGATAAAATCAATATTTTTCCCTTCAAATTCTATTGTTATTCTTAGTCCTGCTTTGAATTTTTTTCCGATTATTTTTGCTGATAACTCAGGCTTATTTTTATATGTTTTAAATGCTTTTACCTTTGTCATATATGCTATTAATAATTGATTTATTGATAATTTCTTCTTTATTATTTCTATTGGTTTTGCAACATCCGATGGTTGCCATGTTGAAGTAATTTCTCTTGATGTTAAAATATATTTTCCCATTTTTTCTAAGCAGTATACTCTGTAGTCACTCATTCCACTTTCATTTTTAAAATAATATCTTGTTATTATTTTATTTTTCATTAATTGATCTAGTTTTCTATTAACTGCATTTTGATCTTTAATTTCTATTCCTTTAATTTGTAATAATTGGAATAATTGTCTTCTGTCTCATTGAGAATGGTGATACTTTTGAACGTATTTCGTTGTCTGCTATCATTTTTTCCTCCTAAAAATTATTTTATAAGGTTTGTATTAAAAGAACTTATTTCACTTTGAGTTAAATATCTCCATTTGCCTATTTCGATATTTTTTACTGCGAATTTCCCGATTTTTGATCTGTGTAATGCTAATACTCTTTTTCCAATCGCTTCGCACATTTTTCTAATTTCTCTATTTTTTCCTTCATGTATTGTTATTTGCACTCTAGAAATTTGTTTTAATTCATCTGTCTTTAGAATTTTGGCTTTTGCTGGCTTAGTTAAGTATGTTTCTCCATCATTATCTATTTCAACACCGACTTTTAGCTTGTCAATTTCTTCTGAAGTAATCACTCCTTTTATTGTAACATTATAAGTCTTTTCAATTTCAAAACTTGGATGTGTAAGTTTATTTATAAACTCACCATCATTACTTAATAATAATGCTCCAGAGGTATACATGTCAAGTCTTCCTACAGGAACTATTTTTTCTTTCACTTTTACTAAGTCTAATACTGTATTTCTGTTAAATTGATCTTTTACAGTTGTTACATAGTCTATTGGTTTATTTAGCAAAATATATACCTTTTTTTCATTCTTTTCTACTATCTTATTATTGTATTTAACTACATCTTTATCAGGGTCTATTTTGAATCCTAGTTGATTTACAACTACATCATTTACCTTAACTTTTCCTTCTAATATATATTCTTCACATTTTCTTCTTGCTGCAATTCCATTATTAGCAAGATATTTTTGTAATCTTTCTTCCATTATTAGATTTCCTTTATTTTATTATACCATTCTGGATATGGTGCTTCATAATTCACTGTTTTTCCTGTAGCTGGGTGTTTGAATTCTAATTTTAAAGCATGTAATGCTTGTCCTTTTATTCCAAATTCATTTTTTCCATTTGAATATACCTCATCACCTACTATTGGATGTTTTATATATGACATATGCACTCTTATTTGATGTGTTCTACCAGTTTTTATTTTAGCTTCTATTAAAGTATAATTTCCTTTTTCAGTTTGAATTCTTTTCAATACTTTGAAATGTGTTATTGCATTCTTTCCGCTTCGTACAATAGCCATTTTCTTTCTATCTCTATCGCTTCTAGCTATTGGCATATCTATTGTTGCTTCATTTTCTTCAATAAAACCTTTTACTAATGCAATATATACTTTTTGTACTTCTCTATTTTTGATTTGTTCTGATAGATTTAGGTGTGAATGATCATTTTTAGCTATTATTAATAAGCCTGATGTATCTTTATCAATTCTATGCACTATGCCCGGTCTTATTACTCCGCCTATTCCTGATAAACTTTCCTTGCAGTGTGCTAAAATTGCATTTACAAGTGTTCCTTCATGATTACCCGCTCCTGGATGTACAACCATTCCCTTTGGCTTATTTACTATTAATATATCATTATCTTCATATATTATTTCTAATGGAATATCTTCTGCTAATATTTTCGCATCTTTTGGAGGCTCTATTTCTATTAAAATCTCATCATTTTCCACTATCTTATATGATTCTTTTGCTATCTTTCCATTAACTAAAATTTTATTTTCTTTTATTAGTTTCTGGACCATTGCTCTTGATAAATCTTCATTTTTTTCTGAAATATATTTATCTAATCTTATTTTTTCATCTTCTTTTTCTACTTTATATTTTATTATATTATTCATTAATTACTCTTTCATATAGTACAAAGTTTTTATCACTATATATTTTATTATATAATGGATCTTTTGATATAAGCATATTTAATTTTGAGCTACTTCCCGTTATAACGTGTGTTGCACCATATTCTTTGAACACATTATCATACCATGTGGCTATTTGTGAAACATTTAAAAAATCACTAAATATGTCTCTTCCTGCGAATTTCTTGCTATTTTTGTTGTATGTTCCATTAAACTCTGGTGTATATAAATCACATCTTGAATCTATAAATACTGGAATATCTTCAAATAATAAATAACTTCCGTAGTTATAATCATTAAATAATTTTATATTTTTATAGTCCAATTTTTCTTTTATCCAATAACTTGCTTCTACTGGATATGATGTTTCATCTATATATGGTTGTGTAAATTTTGGATTTATCATTTTTGTAGAGATTAGTAATACAATTATCAATATTCCTATTTCTCCAAAGATTGTAGTTAGGTACTCTTGTACTTCTAATAATAATTTTGAATTTTTTCTTTGAATAAATTCGGTTAAAATTCTTGCAAATACCATTCCTCCAAATAGAATTAACATTGATTCCTGTCTTCTTGTCATGATTGATAGTATAAATAGTCCTGATAAAAAGAACAAATCTCTTAATTTTATTTTTGTTTTTGTAAATATTAATATTGCTAATAATATTCCATATGATATTAATATTTTTTTCTCATTTATTAATATCATTGGTTGATGTTCACTGACTGCTTGTGTTGTGTTACCTTTTATTATTCTGTAAGTATATGTATATGGCATATCTTTTAAAGGTGTTAGCAATCCTGTAAATAAACAAATTATGAATACTATGTATAATTTTTTAATATTTTCACTTGTTGCTATTCTTAGTTTGTGATTATCTAAATCTTTTGTTTTTAAAAGATATTTGTCAATTTTTAAATTTGCTGCTTTTATTTTGCTTTCGCATTCTTTTATTTTTGATTTATACTCTTCTATTCTTACATCTGATTCTTCAAATTTCTTTATTTTACCTAAATATATTTGTTTTTGTTTTTCTAATATTTGTTTGTGTATAATTCTTATTCTTGGTGTTTTTATAAAATTTTTAATTATATCTTCACCTAAATATGGTAAGAATAGTATAAAGTAAAATGGGAATACTGCTGAATGTAGATTTGCTATTAATATTGGTATTATAACCAATCCTACCATGTATCTTATTTTTCCAGTCTCGAGTAGTTTTTCAATAAGTAGTATAGTTAATACAAATAGTGGGAATGTGATGCTTTGAGCTCTTGCTGCAGTATAATTTCCCATAAAATATAATTGGAACATTGATATCAAGAATGCAATTACCTGATTCTTGGTTATTTTTTTGTTTGTATAGTACAGTGCTATTCCTAAGAATATAGCTAGGGCTATTGTTGCAATATATAACCCTTGAAATCCTCCAAAGTAGTCATATATATACGATGTTATAACATCATACATCCAATGTGGATATAGGTATTTTAAATCTTTATGCCATGAATAATGGTCTTTATAATCTATTCCATTTTGTCTAATTGATTGTCCAATTTTTATTGTATAAAATGTATCATTTTGGAATACCTTTGGTGTTATTGCAATTGCTAATAATATTAAGCATATAATTGCTAAAATTTCAAAGGCTATTTTAGTTTGTTTATTGAGTTTTACATTTTTCTGCTTTGACATTTTTTCCGCCTTATTTAATAACTATGTTATATATTTTATTTTTTACATATATTTCTTTTACTATTTCATGACCTTCTATATATGATGCTACTTTTTCTGACTTATGAACAATTTCTTTTACTTTTTCTTGATTTTCATCCATATTAATTTCAATTAAATCTCTTAATTTTCCATTAATTTGTACTGCTAGATTTACTTTATCATCTACGATTTTACTTTCATCATATTCTGGCCATTTTTCATATGAAATTGTATTTTTATGTCCTAATTTATTCCAGATTTCCTCTGTTATATGAGGTGCTATTGGATTTAATACTTTTATAAATCCTTCTACCATTTTGATTGGGATTATTCCTTCTTTAAATGCTGTATTTATAAATATCATCATTTGCGCAATGGCTGTATTGAAGCTCATGTTTTCATAGTCTTCTGTTACTTTTTTTATTGTGTAATTATATTCTTTCTCTAAGTTTGGATTTTCTTTATTTTGTACTTTATCACTTTCAACAAATACTCTCCATACTCTATCTAAGAACTTTTTGCTTCCTTCTATTCCTTTTTCATCCCATGGTTTTGCCGATTCAATCGGTCCCATAAACATTTCATAAAGTCTTAATGCATCTGCTCCGTATTCATTTATAACATCATCTGGATTAATTACATTTCCTTTTGATTTACTCATCTTTTCACCATTTGGTCCTAATATCATTCCTTGATGCCTTAATTTTGCAAATGGCTCTTTTACTGGTGATATTCCTTCTTCAAACAAGAAATTATTCCAGAATCTTGAATATAATAAATGTCCTACTGCATGTTCTGGACCACCCATATATAAATCAACCGGCATCCAATGTTTTAATAATTCTTCATCTGCAATTGCATTTTGATTCTTAGGATCAATATATCTTAAAAAATACCAACTTGATGCTGCTGCACCTGGCATTGTTGATGTCTCTCTTTTTGCTTTTTGTCCTTCGAATGTTGTGTTTACCCAATCAGTTGCTCTTGATAATGGTGATTGTCCACCTTTTCCTGGTCTATAGTCTTCTAGCTCTGGTAATGTTATAGGTAAATCAGTTTCTGCTAATACGTGAATTTTCCCATCTTCTGTATATACTACTGGGACTGGTTCTCCCCAATATCTTTGTCTTGCAAATATCCATTCATGAATTCTATAATTTACTTTTTTTGTTCCAATTTTATTTTCTTCAATTTTTTCAATTATTGTATCTATTGCATCTTGTTTATTTAATCCATTTAAAAATTCCGAATTTATGTGTTTTCCATCTTCAATGAATGCTTCTTTAGAAATATCTCCCCCTTCTAATACTGGAATTATTTCTAAATTGAATGCTTTAGCAAAATCATAATCTCTTTGATCATGTGCTGGAACTGCCATAATCGCACCTGTTCCATATGTCATTAATACATAATCTGAAATCCAAATTGGCATTAATTTTTTACTAAATGGATTTATTGCATAGCTTCCTGTAAATGCTCCTGTTTTTTCTTTATTTAGTTCTGCTCTTTGAAGGTCTGATTTTGATGCCGCTTCTGATACATATTTTTCTATTTCTTCTTTTTGATCTGCTGTGGTAATTTCTTTTACTAATGGGTGCTCTGGTGATAATACACAATATGTTGAACCAAAAATTGTATCAGGTCTTGTTGTAAATACTGTGAATTTTTTATCTGTTCCTGATACTATAAAATCAATTTCTGCTCCTATTGATTTCCCTATCCAATTTCTTTGGATTTCTTTTGTCGATTCTGGCCAATCAATTTCATCCAATCCATTCAATAATTCTTCTGCATACTTTGGAATATCCATTACCCATTGTTTCATATTTTTACGAATAACCGGAAATCCTCCTCTTTCACTTTTTCCGTCTATTACTTCATCATTTGATAATACTGTTCCTAATTCTTCGCACCAGTTTACAGGCATTTCTACTAATTTTGCTAAACCTTTATTGTATAATTTTATAAAGATTGCTTGTGTCCATTTATAATAGTCTTCATCACATGATGCAAACTCTCTATTCCAATCATATGATATTGCTAATGATTTTAATTGTTTTTTAAATGTTTCTATATTTGTTCTTGTAAATGTTTCTGGATGATTTCCTGTATTTATTGCATATTGCTCTGCTGGTAGTCCAAATGCGTCCCATCCCATTGGGTGTAATACATTATAGCCTTGCATTCTTCTCATTCTACTTATAATATCTGTTGCTGTATATCCTTCAACATGTCCTACATGTAATCCTTGTCCTGATGGATATGGAAACATGTCTAGGGCATAATATTTAGGTTTTGAAAAATCCCAAATATCTGTTTGAAATGTTTTGTTTTCAGCCCAATATTTTTGCCATTTTTTTTCATTCTCTATAAAATTATATGCCATATCGTATCTCCTTTTTTATTGATACATGTATTATACAATATTTTTCAAGTTTTTTAAAGGTTTATTGGTATTCAAAAAAATAAAAATTGCATTGAGTTCAATTTTATTTTGATTCAATGCAATTTATTCTTTTATTATTTTTTCAATTAATTCTTTGGCTTTTTTTACGTCTCTTTCTTTTTCTATTAACAATCCAAATGATTCGATTTTTTCTTCCATTTTTTGTTTTGCTTCTTGTATTTCTAATGTTGTTTTATTTTCAAAATCCTCTTCATTCTCATATTCAATCATACTTCCCAAGCCTTCTACATTTTGAAAAGCTAGTTCTATTCCATTTTTTTCATAAACTTTCACTTTATATTTAACAATTGTTAATAATTCAAATCCTAAATTCTCAAATAATTTCTCTGCTTCTAATAAATCTTCACAGTTGATATTTATTTTTGTTTCTGAAATTATATTCCCATCTTTATCCACATTTTTATACTTATATGTGATTTTTTTGAATTCTTTTCCTTCAATATTTAAATATCTCAATAATACTGAATTTTTAAGAATATATTGAATATTATCTTTTGTTAATTCTCTAATTTTTGAAGTTAAATATTTATCTTCTATTGTACTTGTTCTTATTAATTTAAACCCTTGTTTCTTAAGTTTAGCAAATGCACTTTCTTCTGTTTCTAATAAATATCTAGTTATTTCAACTTGTTTCATAACTTCTCCTTTCTATAAATGTATTATATACTCTTAATTCAATAATATGTCAAGATTGTATTCTTTTTTTAATATTTGTGTAATATGTATAATTGATATTTTATTGTATAATTGATAATAAAGGAGATTTATGATGAGTTTTGAGAATTCCGATTTAAAAAAGCATGGTATCGTTGTTATTAACAAATTACCTCAAAATGATATTAATGAGATATCTAAGTATGTTGCAGATACTTTGTTTTCAAAGTTCCCAACACTTAATTTTAATTATGACGCATTATATGATAATATAAGTAATTTACAAATGTATTATGCTCAAATGCCTGATGGTCTTTCTGCTGCTTGTTATTATTATAAAAATTCATCAATTTATTTCTGTGAGGGTGTTAATCTTTCTGAACTAAAAAAATTAGCAGTTCATGAAATTATTCACCATTTTCAAGAAGTAAAAACTCCTGGTGGTAGATTGTATAAACTTGGCTTATCTTCTTTCTTAGGTGCAAAAACTTTTGGAAATTCTATGAATGAGGCTGCTGTTCAATTTATGGCTGCTTATGCAACTAACGAAGAACGTGATGTTGTTACTTATTATGGTATAAAACTTCCTACTGATAGCCCTAATTACTATCCTATTATTACAAATTTAATCAAACAAATTGCTTACCTTGTTGGTTATGGTGTTTTATTTGAAAGTTGTTTTTTTGCTGATAATAAATTTTATGATTCTTTTAAAAATTTATTTGGAGAATCAAATGCTTATAAAATACAAGAATATTTTGATAAAATAATGAATATTGAAGAAGACATTATAAAATTAACTTCTCGTATTAGATCTGAAGATCTTTCTAATTCAAAATTTAAAAAGATTTCTTCTAAAATTGACAAATTAAAATTATCTATCAAGGCTACTTTTTTTGATACTCAAAATTTGATTTTGAAATCTTTCTTTAACAAGAAAATAAATTATATATCATCTTCTGATGAAGTTATAAAATATCGTAATCTTTTATATAGTTTTACTAATTTAATTGGTTCTTCTGATGAATATTCTTTCTTTAATGATTTTTATATTCAAAAAATGATTGAACTTGATAATAAATTTAATAATAATTCTTTAGTTATTGTAAAAAAATCAAAATTAAATTTATTATTTGATAAACTTAAAACTTTGTTTACCTCTAAAGAAACCGTTTTGAATTAGTATAGTAAATCCCGAATGCTTTATTTTGCATTCGGGGTTTGTTATTTTATTCTACTTTCTAAATTTAAATCTAAACAAGCATATTTGCTACTATCTTTAAAATTATTTTAATAAAAATTCTTTAATTTCTTTTGATGCTTTTAGTCCATCTGATACTGCAAATGCTACTGTACTATTTGTTCCAATAATATCACCACCTGCAAACACTTTTTCTAATGATGTTTGATATTTCTCATTTACTTTAATATAACCTTTTTCATTTTTTTCAAAATTTTCAATTGCTTTTATATTTGGTAATGATCCAGTTGCTAATACTATGTAGTCTGCTATTATTTCAAACTCTGAATTTGGTATGTTTTTGGGCACTTTTCTTTTGCTATTTTCTACTTCTACTAATTCTGTTTTTATGCATTTTACAATATTTTTTTCATATTCTAAGATATTGGTTAAATATTCTATTTTAACATTATCTGCTTTTGTTTCTTCAATTTCCTCTTTACTTGCTGGCATTTCGCTTTCG
>CAURYI010000018.1:0-11719 GCA_963529075.1 uncultured Eubacteriales bacterium | reverse complement strand
AATGGAAGAAAATGAAAGAGTAAGCCCAATGAGTCAAATCAGACCATTGTCATATGAAGACTTTTTAGGAAGGGACCAAATTGTTGTTGACGATACACAAATAAAAAATGATTTAACAGACAAAGTTATTTTAGTAACTGGTGGAGGAGGATCAATAGGTTCAGAGCTATGTAGGCAAATAGCAAAAGCAAATCCAAAAACATTAATTATTTTTGATATATATGAAAATAATGCATATGACATTCAACAAGAATTATTAAGAAAATACCCAACCTTAGATTTAAGAACTATAATAGGTTCAGTAAGAGATTACGATAGATTAGAAAAAGTATTCAAAAAGTTTAAACCAGATTTAGTATACCATGCGGCAGCACATAAACATGTTCCTTTAATGGAAGTAAGTCCATATGAAGCAATTAAAAATAATAGCTTTGGAACATTAAACACAGTAAAATTAGCAGATAAATACAAAGTTAAAAAGTTTGTATTAATATCAACAGATAAAGCTGTTAGACCAACCAATGTAATGGGAGCAAGTAAAAGAATTTGTGAAATGATTGTTCAAACATATGACAAGATTTCAAAAAATACGGACTATGTAGCAGTTAGATTTGGTAATGTTTTAGGGTCAAATGGATCTGTAATACCATTATTTTTAAAGCAAATAGAAAATGGTGGACCAGTAACAGTAACTGACGAAAAAATGGAAAGATTTTTTATGACAATACCAGAAGCGGTAAGCTTAGTGTTACAGGCAGGATGCTATGCCAAAGGAGGCGAAATATTCGTATTAGATATGGGAAAACCAGTAAGAATAAAAGCTTTAGCAGAAAAATTAATTAGATATAAAGGGTTAGAACCTAATAAAGATATTGAAATTAAAATTACAGGATTAAGACCAGGTGAAAAACTATATGAAGAAAGATTAATGGAAGAAGAAGGAATGCAAACAACACCTAATAAATTAATAAGTATAGGAAAACCTCTTAACATTTCAGAAAGTTTTTTAAATGATTTAGATGACTTAATTAAATCTGCTTATAATAATGATGATGAAATAAAAGATAAAGTTGCAAAGATTGTAACAACATATAAAGTTGATAAAGAAAGAATAGGTAAATAATATGAGTGAAATAAGACCATTTGAACATAAAGTTTGGCTAGCAACACCAACAATGCACGGAGACGAAATTAAATATGTTCAAGAAGCATATGAAACAAATTGGATGAGTACAGTTGGAGAGAATATCAATGAAGTTGAAAGAATTACATGTGAAAAAACTCAAAGCAAATATGCAGTTGCACTTGCAAGTGGAACCAGTGCATTGCATTTAGCAGTAAAGTTATCAGGAGTAGAACCAGGAGATAAAGTATTTTGTTCAGATGTAACTTTTGCAGCAACAGTAAACCCAATAGTTTATGAACATGGAATTCCAGTATTTATAGATACAGAATATGAAACATGGAACATGGATCCTAAGGCTTTAGAAAAAGCATTTGAAATATATCCAGAAGTTAAAGTAGTAGTGGTAGCACATTTATACGGAACACCTGGAAAAATTGATGAAATTAAGGCTATATGTGATAAGCATAATGCAATAATAATAGAAGATGCAGCAGAAAGTTTTGGTGCAACATATAAAGGAAAACAAACAGGAACATTTGGAGATTTCAATTGTATTTCATTTAATGGAAACAAGATAATAACAGGATCATCAGGTGGAATGTTATTAACAGATTCTTTAGATGCAGCTAATAAAGCGAGAAAATGGTCAACTCAATCAAGAGAAGAAGCACCATGGTATCAACACGAAGAAATTGGATATAATTATAGAATGAGTAATGTAATTGCAGGAGTTGTAAGGGGACAATTACCATATTTAGAAGAGCACATTTCTCAAAAGAAAGCAATATATGAAAGATATAAAGAGGGATTTAAAGACTTACCAGTTCAAATGAACCCAATGAATTTAACAGATTCAAATCCTAATTATTGGTTAAGCTGTATAATTATCAATCCAGAAGCCATGTCACAACAAGTAAGAGGAGAACAAGATTTTATATACAAAAAAGAAGCGGGAAAATCAAGCCCACAAGAAATCTTAGATGCATTAGCATCAATAAATGCAGAAGGTAGACCAATTTGGAAACCAATGCACATGCAACCAATATATAGAATGAATCCGTTTATAACAAAGAACGGTAATGGTAGAGCACAGACAAACGCATATATTAAAGAACAATCAGAAGATGTCGGAATGGATATTTTTAATAGAGGATTATGTTTGCCATCAGATAACAAGATGACAAAAGAACAACAAGATATAATTATTGAAGCAATTAAAAATTGTTTTAAAAAATAAAGTATATACAAAGTAAGGAGTATACATGTATAGAAAATATATAAAAAGATTGTTAGATATAATATTATCTCTAATTGCAATTATAATATTACTTCCAATTTATGCTATTATATCAATTTTAGTATTAATATTTATGGGATGGCCAATTCTTTTTAAACAGCCAAGACCAGGAAAAAATGAAAAAATATTTAATATGTATAAATTCAGAACAATGACAAATAAAAAAGACAAAGAAGGAAATCTTTTGCCAGATGAGCAAAGGCTAAATAAATTTGGAAAATTTCTAAGAGCAACATCGCTTGATGAATTACCAGAATTATTTTGTATTTTAACAGGAAAGATGAGTATAGTAGGGCCTAGACCACTTTTAGTAAAATATTTACAATATTATACTGAAGAAGAAAAGCATAGACATGATGTCAGACCTGGGTTAACCGGACTTGCACAAGTATGTGGTAGAAATAATTTAGACTGGGATGAAAGATTTGAAAAAGATATTGAATATGTTAACAAAATAACATTTATTAACGACACTAAAATAGTGATTAAGACTATTACGTCAATAGTTAAACGTAAAGACGTAGAAATACCAAAAGAATCACACGACCTAGATATTATAAGACGCCGAAAGGAAGAAGAAAAAAATGAATGTATTGATAACTAGTGTAGGAACAAGAAATAAAGTAGTGCAATATTTTAAAAGAGAGTTTGAGGAATTAGGAAAAGTAGTTGCAACAGATATGAGCGATTTAGCACCAGCAATATATGAAGCAGATAAATTTTATCTAGTACCAAGAATTACAGATCCAATATATATAGATTTATTGTTGGATATATGCAAAAAAGAAAATATTGATTGCTTACTTGCATTAATAGATCCAGAATTAAGCTTAATTTCAGAAAACAGAGAAAAATTTATTGAAATTGGTGTAACACCAATTATTTCAGATTATAACCCAGTAGAGCTAGCTTTTGACAAATATGAAATGTATAAATATTTAAGTACAAATGGCTATAAATGTGCGAAATCATATATAGATAAAAATGAGTTTTACAAAGATTTAGAAAAAGGAAATATAGATTTTCCTGTATTTGTTAAACCATATAAAGGAAGCGCAAGTATAAATATCAATAAAGTGAACTCAAGGGAAGAAATTAACACACTATTTGATCTATACGACGATTTATTAATTCAAGAATTTTTGGACGGACAAGAAATAGGCGCAGATGTATATATAGATCCAATATCAAATAAAGTAGTATCAATATTTACAAAAGAAAAAATAAAAATGAGAGCCGGTGAAACAGATAAAGCAAGATCATTTAAAGATGATAAACTTTTTGGATTAATAACAGAATTAGTTGAAAAAATCGGGTATAAATATATGATAGATATGGATATATTTAGAATAGGAAATGAGTATTATATATCAGAGATTAATCCAAGATTTGGTGGTGGATATCCACATGCATATGAAGCAGGAGTGAATTTTCCAAAATTAATTATTAATTCAATAAATGGAATAGTAAATAAAAGTGAAATTGGTAATTACAGTGAAAATGTTTATATGATGAAATACAATGAAGTTAAAATTATAAAATAAAATATTAAATATCATTAATATTTGCTAACATGAAAGAAAGGAAAGATATGAAAGTACTAATCATTGCAAATTATATAAACTTGCCAAATGAAATTGGTAATTGTAGATTTATGTATATTGCAAATTTGTTGAGTAAGAATAATTCAGTAGAAATTATTACTTCTGCTTTTTCACATATAAATAAGTCTAAGAGAAAAAAAGAAAAATATAATTCTGAAAATATAACGATATCTCTAATAGATGAGCCGGGATATTCAAAAAACATATCATTAAAAAGAATATATAGTCATAAAATTTTATCTTTTAATTTAAAGAAATATTTAAGTAAATTAGAATATATTCCGGATATCATTTATTGTGCAACACCATCATTAGATTTTGCAAAAGAGGCAGCAAAATTTGCAAATAAAAAAAATATACGTTTTATAGTAGATGTTCAAGATTTATGGCCGGAAGCATTTAAAATGATATTTAATATACCTCTAATTAATAATTTAATATTTTATCCGATGAAAAAGAAAGCAAATTATATATATTCAAGAGCAGATGAAATAGTTGCAGTTTCAGAAACTTACTGTAACAGAGCTTTAAAAGTTAATAAGAAAACTTCAAAAGGATTAAGTGTATTTTTAGGAACTGATCTAGAGTATTTTGATAAATGTAAAGAAAATAATAAAATAGAGTTTAATGATAAATTTATTAGAATTGCCTATATAGGGACGTTAGGTCATAGCTATAATATAAAATTTGTTATTGATGCAATAAAAGTTTTAAATAATAAAGGTATAGATAATATAAAATTTATAATTATGGGAGATGGTCCATTAAAATCAGAATTTGAAGAATATGCTAAAGAAAAAAATATAAATTGTGAATTTACTGGAAGATTAAAATATGAAAAAATGGTTGGATTATTATGCGCATGTCAAATTGCTATAAATCCAATTAAAAGTAAATCTGCAGGAAGCATAATTAATAAAGTTGGAGATTATGCAGCAGCAGGATTACCAGTTATCAATAGCCAAGAAAATGAAGAGTATAGAAGATTAATTAAAGAAAAAGAAATAGGAATAAACGTTAAAAATAGTGATATTAATGATATGGCAGATGCTATTGAAAAAATGTGTATAGATTATCATAAAAGAAATGTATATGGTAAAAATAATAGAATATTAGCAGAAAAATTGTTTGATAGAAAAAAAACATATATAAAAATAAGTAGTTTGATAGAAAAGGAAAAATAACATGAAATTTCAAGTATTAATTTCTACAATGAATAAAAAAAATAGAGAAGATATCAAATCACTCTTAAAAAAAATGAATATAAAAAGAAACTATTATATCGTTAACCAATCAAGCCATTCTGATATACCATGTATATATCATACAGAAAACGGAGAAGTTTATACATATAACGAAAAGGGATTAAGCAGAAGTAGAAATAGATGTTTATTTGAATCTAAAAATGATATATGCTTAATTTCTGATGAGAATGTAACATATGTAGATAATTTTGATAATATAATAATAAATCAATTTATCAAACATAAAGAATATGATGTAATAGCTTTTTATGTTGAAAATGCAAAACCAATAAACAATCTAAAAAATGGAAAAGTAAATTTATTGAATTCTATGAAATTATGTTCTGTACAAATTGCTTTTCGTAAAAAAAGTATAATTGAAAAAAATATTCAATTTGATGAAAGATTTGGAACAGGAAGTAATTTATATAAATCTGGAGAAGAAAATATATTTTTAGCAGATTGCATAAAAAATAAACTTAAAATTTATTATTGTCCTATTAAAATAGGAATATTAAATGAACATAAATCAACATGGTTTAAAGGATTTAATGAAGAATATTTTGTATCAAAAGGGGCATGTTATAAAAGAATATTTAGAAAAATGGCAATTTTTATAAATATTCAATTTTTGATAAGAAAATATAAATTATACAAAAAAAATATATCATTTTTTAAAGCTTATAAAGCTATGAATGAAGGATGTAGGCAAATCAATAAGAAAATTTTTTTGGTAGGAGATTTTTTTTCCAATACTGGTCCGGCAAATGCCAATAAGTCACTATTAAAAGTAAATAATGGTTTTTTAAAATATAGTATAAGAAAAAATAAAATTACTAGAGTAATAGAAATGATTTTTAAAATAATAAATTCAGATATTATTTGTTTTTGTAGTTATTCAAGAATTAATATAATCGGTGTAAGATTATGCAAAATTTTAAATAAAAAGACTATTTACTTAATGCATGGATATTTAAAAGAGGAACAAAAGTATAGAGAAATTAGTAATAAAGATATTTTAATAGAAGATGAAATTTTAAACAACGTCAATAAAATAATATGTGTTTCAAAGAAGTACAATGATATATTAAAAACAATAAATCCTAAACTAAGTATTGATTATGTTTTTAATGGAGTAAATTCGATTAATATTTTTAATGAAGATATCAAAAGAATGAAAAAGAATGAAAAAAAATTTACAATAGTTAGTACAGGTGGGGATAATATTCAAAAAAATAATATTAAAATATGCGAAGCCATTTATTTAAATGAAGAATTAAAAAATAAAGTTAGATATATTATTATTGGAGAAATCGAAAATAAAAGTATTTTGAATCAATATAAATTTGTAAAGTGTAAAGGAAAAATTGAACATAAAGAATGTATAAAAATTATGGCTAATGCAAATTTGTATATTCAAAATAGTTATATAGATTCTTTTGGATTAGCTACAATTGAAGCTTTACTAGCAGGGTGTGACATTCTCATTAGTTCAAATGTTGGAGCAATTGATATATTAAATTTAAATCAATTTAGTATTATTCAAGAAAATGAAGATATTAATGAGATTAGTGAAAAAATATTATACAAAATCAAAAATAATAATTATAATGAAATTATTAATAAATTTGATATATATATAAATGATTATAGATATAGAACATTTGAATTATTAAGAAAAATGGAAAATTAAAGGAGAAAATATGAGAAAATATTTAATAAACATAAAGATATTAATATTGCCGTTTTTAAACATTTTGATGTTTATTATTCTTTCAAGTTTCGGACAAACTTTTATGATGAAAATAGGGTTATCATTTATTTTTTCTTTAGTTTTTATGTTGATATATGTAATTAATTTTAAAAAAATACCATCTAAAATAAATATCGCATTCATTTTATTAATGGTTTATTCTTTAATTAAATCGTTAATAGCTAATGATTTATATTATGGATTTATTTCTATTGGAACTATTTCATCACTTTTTTTGCTAACAGGATTAAAAATGGATAAAGAAAATTGGAAAAAATCATTTTTGATAACATCAATTTTTTCAACTATTGTATTATTATTATATAATAAAAAATATGTGCTGATAAATTGGAATCCTAATTCAATAGGAAGTTTTTGTTCTCTAGGAATGATGATGTCGATTTTGGCTTTGTTTCTGGAATCAAATAAAAGAAAAAAAGTAATAATATTTTTACTTGCGATTTATCAAATATTACAACTTTATTTAACTGATTGTAGAACAGCTACTTTTATTTTTATTATAGCTTTAGTTTTTTCAGTATATTTTAACTTTTTTATTAAAAATAAAAATAGTAAAGTTTATTTTATATTTTTAATAGTATGTTTATCTACAACACTATTAGCAACTCAGTACGTAAAACTTACAAATTCAAATATATTTGATTGGCTAGTTGATCTATCTAAAAATCTTTTTAAGAAGTCAACTTTATTCTCTGATAGAGAGTATATATGGGGGATATGTGATTATATAACGAAAGATTTTTGGATTTTTGGAAGTGGAAAAAGTTTGTATCATATGCTGTATGCCCATAATATGTACTATTCAATACAATATACATATGGTTTCGTTGGATATATTTTATACTCATTATTCATATTCAAGACATGCAATTATATATATAAAGGTAATAAAAGTAATGATAAATGTACATTTGCAGCAATTATAATATTTGCAGCCATTTTGCTAGGTCAAATAACCGAAAATACTATGTTTACGTCTAATAGTAATATTTTTATGGCATATATTTATCTAGCAATTGGATTGTCGTTGATGAAAGGAGTGAATCAAACAGATGAAAAAGTTAACAGTATTTACACCAACATATAATAGGGCATATATATTATCAAAATGTTATGATTCATTAGTAAAACAGACAAATAATGATTTTATTTGGATGATTGTTGATGATGGGTCAACTGATAATACAAAAGAATTAATTGATAGTTATATTAAAGAAAAAAAAATTGAAATACAGTATATATATAAAAGCAATGGTGGAAAATATACAGCAGTAAATGAAGGAATAGTAAATTGTAAAACTGAGTTATTTTCATTTGTAGATTCAGATGATTATTATTTACCTAATACAGTTCAGACTTTTTTAGATTATTGGAATAAATATTCTGAGAATAATATAGCAGGAATTATAGGAAGAAGATGTAATCCGGATTTTAAAATTATTGGAAATCTATTGGAATATAAAAGTAATATTGTAAATTTTACAAACTTTAGTAATACTAAAAAATTTATAGGAGATACTTGTAGAATGTATAAAACAAGTATTTTAAAAGAAAATTTATATCCTAAAATAAATGATAAATTCATTCCAGAAAATGTAATGTTTGGCAAAATAGATGAGAAATACAATGTTTATTTTTTGAATGAAGCATTATCAGTGTCAGAATATTTAGAAGATGGATATACAAAATCATATAAAGAATTATTAAGAAATAATCCTGTGGGGTATAAATTATCATTAGAAGCAAACATTAGAAACGAAAAAAATATAATAAGACAAATTAAACTATACATTTCATATATAACATGGTGCAAACGAAATAAATTAACAACAAATAAAAAATATAGTCATATATTTTTTTTATCATATGTATTGTCACTAATATGTTTAGTTTTAGGAATTCCAACATGGCATATTCCTAAAAAAGGATTGGTAAATAAAACAAAGCTATATTCGAGGATTTTTAAAAGTTATTTAAGTACTTTTAGAGGAATAAATGCAAAGATTTATAACGGAGATGAAACAATAGAAAAATCTAATAGAGATAACAAATCAATTATTAGATTTGGAGATGGAGAATTTAATATTATTTTAGGAGAAAATATTGAATATCAAAAATATTCAAAAAAATTAAGCGAAAATTTGTTAAAAATAATAAAAGAATATGATTACAATAAATCTAATTACATATTATGTATTCCAAAATTCTTTTTTCAGTCAACAGGGATTAAATTAATGAAAAAGAGAGCATGGATTTCAAGTTGGTCTTTTTCTAGATATTTTTTTAAGAAAAATTGTGATTTAAATAAAGAATATGGAGATGCATTTATATTTCATAAGGGAAATTCCCATAAATATTCAAAGCTTTGGAATAAAAACAAATATCAAAAATGTATATTTATTCATAATAATGAAAGATATGCTCAAGAATTTGAGAAACAATATAAAATCAGTACAATTTTCATTAAAGCACCAGGAAAAGATGCATTTCAAAAAATAGATAAAATTGAAAAGAATGTTATTAATGAAGCAAGTAAATACGCGAAGGAAGATCTAATAATTATAGTATCAATGGGACCAGCAGCAAAAATTTTAGTATATAATTTATGTGATAGATACAGAATAATTGATGCGGGACATTGTTTTGATAATCCTTTAGAAAAAGGAGATTAATAATGAATACAACAAAAAAATTTATAAAAACATCTATAATTTATTTAATAGGTAATGTATTAAGTAAATTAATTGCGTTTATTTTAATACCTATATACACAACATATATTAGCCCTAATATATATGGGGAATTCGATTTAATAAATTCATTAATTTCGTTAGTGGTACCATTAAATTTTTTTCAAGTTTGGGACGGATTATTTAGATTTGTTTATGACTATGAAGATATTAAAGAAAAATATTTTGTAGTTAGCAATAGTTTCAATATATTTATTTTTGGAATAATACTATATGAAATTATATTTATAATAACTTCAAAATTTATAAATATACCAGGAACTATATTTGTTAATATTTATGGAATTAGCTATGCTGCCCAATATTTATTTGGAACAGTTGCAAGAACTTTTAAACAAAATAAACTTTATATGATTTCAGGAGTTGTAAATACACTAGTAAATCTTTTATTAAACATTATATTAATTGTTGTTTTAAAGCAAGTAAACATAAATAGTTTATTTTTGTCAATAATTTTAGGGAATTTTGTTCAATGTTTAATTATTTTTATAAAGTTAGATATAATTAAATACACCAAATTGAAAAATATTAATTTTCATTTGATAAAAAAAATGATTAAATTTTCAATGCCAATTGCAGTTTCAACAATATCATATTGGCTATTAACAGGATATACTAAAGTGTTTATTAGTAAAAACTTTGGATATTCTAGTAATGGAATATTTGCAATGGGAAGTAAAATGGCAAGTTTTATACTTGTAATAGTTAGTGTAATGCAAATGGCTTGGCATGAATCTTCTTTTGAAGTAGCCAATAATAAAGATAAGAAAGAATTTTATCAAAAAGGACTAAATTCATTTTTAATAATATTACTATATTCTACAATAAGTATAATTTTGTTATTAAAAGTAATATTTCCAATTATTATAAAAGGAGAATATTATGAATCAATTAAAATAATGCCAATTATTTTAATATACACATCAATAAATGCTTTTTCAGGATTTGCATCGTCACAATTTTTAGCTGAAAAAGATTCGAAGATACCATTATATACCACTTTAATATCAGCATTTATTAATATATTATTATTATTTTTATTGAAAAAATTTGATATTTTTGGTGCATCAATAGCTTTATTTATTTCATTTTTTATAAATACAGCACTTAGAATTATATTATTAAAAAAGAAATACAATATTAAAATAAATAAAAAAAATATTTTATCATCAATAATAATTTTAATAATTGTTACATTCATATACTATAAATTGAATAATATAATTAATATTATATGTTTTATTATTTTATTAATATATTTAATTTTTAAATACAAGGATATATTCCTTAGATTAATAAATAAAAATAGTAATTACATGAAATAAATTGAGAGGAATTACAATTAATGAAAAAAATAGGAATTATGACATGGCATTCTCACGATAACTATGGAAGTGTATTGCAAGCATATGCGCTTTCAAATAAAATAAAGAAAACAGATAGTGATGTTGAATTTATTAAATATACTCCAAAAGGTAGAAAAAAGACAATATTTGATTTTAGCTTAAAATATTATACCAAACAATTTTTTAATAAAATAGCAATAAAAAAATATGAGAAAGAATTCAATAATATTCATGAGTTATTTTCCAAATTTAGAGAGAATAATTTCAAGTATTCAAAATATTGTGAAGGATATACTGATTTAAGAAGAGTTTGCAATTCATACGATAAAGTAGTATGTGGAAGTGATCAAATATGGTCTCCAAATGTTTATGACGAAAATTATTTTTTAAGTTTTTTAAATGACAGTAAAAAGATTGCTTATGCGCCAAGTATAGGTGTAAGTAAAATTTCAAATATTGAATTATTAAAGAAAATGAAAGAAATGATTCAAGATTTTAAATATTTGTCATTTAGAGAAGAAATAGCAAAAGAAATTTTAGATTGTAAAAATGCAAAAGTAGTATTAGATCCAACTCTA
>CAURYI010000017.1:0-13054 GCA_963529075.1 uncultured Eubacteriales bacterium | reverse complement strand
TCTTAGCTCTTTGTGATTCAAGCGTGAGAACATAGTTCTCCGCTTGGTTCTTGCTAATGGTTATACCATCATTTGTCACCCTCATTGTTGCAGCCTGAGATGACAGCGGCATAAGAATAATGCCTGCCAAAAACAAAGCTACAATTATTAAACTTCTTACTGTATTTTTCATGAAAACCTCCTTCATGAATTGGCGACCAACCTAGCAATAATTATTGCATATATATATTATAGTAATTCTTGTCCATTTTGTCAACATAATTAGTTTGAGTTCTTATTTAATTCACTTGCTCTTTTTATGCTACTGAATCCATATTTATTTTTTAAATTATCTATTGTTTTGTCTATCTTGTTGTTTTTTATATTTTCATTTAATGTGAATATACTTAATTGTGATTCTTTTCCATCGACTAAATTGTCAACTCTTACACCTAGAAGCCTTACAGGATGATTTATTGTTGTTTCTTCTAATAGCTCTTTTACTATATTGAATATTATTTTAGTGCTTGAAGTTGCTTCTGTTATCATTTTTTGATGTGTGTATACTTGAAATGTATTGGTCTTTATTTGAATTCCAACTCTTTTAGCTAACATATTTTCTTTTCTTAGTCTGTATGTTACTTCCTCTGTTATTGATAATAGTTCTGGTAGCATTTCTTCTTTTTTTGCAATGTCTTTTAATAATGTCCTGGAGTTACTTATTCCTTTGGCTTTTGATTCATAGTAGCTGTTTTTATTATTATCTACGCCATTTGCTGATTCATGAATTTCTTTACCATATTTGCCAAATTTTTTTATTAAAATATCTTTATCATAATGTGCTAAATCGCCGATTGTGTTTATTCCTATTTTTTTGAATTTTGCTTCACAATTTCTTCCTACACCTATTAAGTTTCCAATTGGCTGATTCCACATCTTTGTTGGAATCTCGCTTTCCCATAAAGTATGCACTCTATCTGGCTTTTTTAAATCTGATGCCATCTTGGCTAATAATCTATTTGTACTTATTCCTATATTTACTGTGAATCCATAACTTTCTTTTATTCTATTTTTCATTTTTTCTGCAAATTCTACAATATCTTCATTTTTCATTATGGATTTTGTCATATCTAGTGAGCATTCATCTATTGAATATCTTGTAACATGGTCCGTATATAATTTATAAAATCTATATAGTGAGTCAGAATATTTTCTATATGTATCATAATTGCCTTGGTATACTTCTAATTGTGAGCATTTCATTCTTGCTTGGTATATTGGTTCTCCTGTTCTAATTCCGAACTCTTTTGCAATCGGACTTTTAGCTAAAACTACTCCATGTCGTGTAGATTCATCTCCACCGATTATGGATGGTATTGTTCTTATATCAATTTCATTTTTGTCTTTTCTCATCAAATCGACTGCTGTCCATGATAAAAATGCATTATTTACATCTATATAAAATATTATTTTTTCCATGTTTTCCTCACTTTAATTGATTATATTTGTTTTAACGTGCTTTTTCAAGTTATATTGTTTACATTATGTAAAGTTTGTAGTATAATAATATTGTAGTTTATAGTTTTTTGTTTTATTTAGTCATGGAGGATTTAAAATGATTAATTTTTTTAGAGAAATAGGAAAAAAGGTTGATTTGATAGCTGTTATCATTGGACGGCTATTCATCTATCCGTTGTTTGTTTTGTTGGTATTATTGCTATTAAAAGCAATGATATCGGGGTTTAACCCTTCTCAGCAAATACTAGATCTTATTTCCAAAATAATATCTCTAATCAGATATTATTTTGAAACTATAGCTAGTATTATTACTAATGTGCTAGCTATTTGGGCATAAAAAAAGTCGCGATTGCGACTTTTTTTGTTGTTTATTATTCTGCAGCGTTTTCTTCTGCTTTTACTTCTTCTGCTACTGGAGCTGCTGGAATTTCTTCCTTGATTACGATATCGTCTCTCTTTAAGTTTGCACCGATATCTTCTTTAATTTTAGCTGCTTTACCAACTCTATCTCTTAGATAATATAATTTTGCTCTTCTTGATTTACCTACTCTAATTGTTTCTACTTTTTCAACTAGTGGTGAGTGAATTAAGAATGTTTTTTCTACACCTACTCCATAAGAAGTTTTTCTTACTGTAAATGTTTCATTTAATCCACCATTTTGTTTTTTAATAATAATTCCTTCAAATACTTGAATTCTTTGTCTATTTCCTTCTTTAATTCTTTGATGTACTCTTACTGTATCACCAACATGTAAGTCTGGAATAGTGTTTTTTAATTGTTCATGTTCAATTGATTTAATAATATCCATTATTATCTCCTTTCATTATATTTGATTCCATGATTCGAAATCGATTAATTTTTTTTGTTCACTTGTTAGCAACTCTGGTCGCTTTTTATATGTGTTTATTAGTGACTGATGTTTTCTCCATTCGTCTATTTTCTGGTGATTACCAGATATTAAAACGTCTGGTATTGCTCTTTCCATAAATTCATATGGTCTTGTATATTGTGGATATTCTAATAGATTGTTTTGTGAGAATGATTCTTCGTTTGTTGATCCTTCTGATAAAACTCCTTCTACATACCTACTTACACAATCTATCAATACCATTGCTGGTATTTCACCACCTGTTAGTACATAATTTCCTATTGAAATTTCTTCATCAACAATTTCATCTAGAACTCTTTGGTCTATTCCTTCATAGTGTCCACATAAAATTGTTAATTCTTCGGCTTTTGCTAATTCTAATACTTTGATTTGGTCCAATACTTTTCCTTGTGGTGACATGTATATTACTTTTGCTTTTTTATTTTCTAATGAATTGTATGCATTGTATACTACATCTGGCTTGATTACCATTCCTGCACCACCACCATATGGTGTATCATCAACATGTTTGTGTTTATCTTCTGAATAATCTCTAATGTTTATGATGTTTGTTTGTATTATACCATTTTCCTTAGCTCTTTTTAAAATGCTTTGATTTAATGGTTCAAACATTTCTGGAAAAAGAGTAAGTATATTAAATTTCATACTATATTAGCCCCTTTATTATATGTACTATTATTTGACGCTTTTTTGGATTGATTTCTTTAATTACTTCTTCAATCCCAGGTAATAAAATTTTTCCTACTTGATATATATCATTTGCTCCAGTGTTAAATATGTCTTCTAATTGTCCTAAATTCTTACCTTCATCTGTTATTACATCAAATCCTATTAAATCTTCTTTGTAATATTTACCTTCAGGTGGCTCTGGTTTGTCTGATTCATTTATTGTTATCATTGAACCTTTTAGATTTTCTATGTCGTTTATATCGTCGATTCCTTTTAATTTTACAATGTAGACATTTTTATTTTGTCTCATTTTAGAGATTTTATATTCCTTGCCTCTCATTGTAAATTGTTTCAAATCTTCGAAATATTCTACATAAGGAAATATCTTTATTTCGCCTTTTATTCCAAATGTATTGACGTATTTACCAACTTCAATTTGAGCTTCTGACATTTTGCCTCCGTGATTTATTTTTCAATAAATTCTATATCAATTTTTTGACCTTCTTTTGCGCCTAATGATTTGATAATTGTTCTTATTGAACTAGCTATTCTACCTTTTTTTCCGATTACTCTTCCAAATTGGTCTTTTGGTAAAGTTACTTGATAAACACCTCTTCCGTCTTTTATAACTTTTTCAATGTTTAATTCTGTTCCTTCTTCTACTAATTCTTCAACTATTGTTTTTAATAGAGCTTCCATTTTAACTCCTTACTAAGCTTTTTTAATTAAAGCTTTTACTGTATCTGTAGGTTGTGCACCATTTTTGATCCATGTTTGAACTTTATCTTGATCTAAGATTATCTTATCTGCTCTTGGATCGAATGAACCTATTCTTTCGATGATTCTTCCATCTCTTGGGCTTTTTGAATCAGCAACAACAATGTGATAATGTGGTTGTTTCTTTGCTCCTACTCTTTGTAATCTAATTTTTACCATGTTTGTTCACCTCCAAAATTATATTATCTATATTAAATTTAAAATTTAATAACTACTTTAATTTGTTTTCGAAATCTTCTAAATCTTTTTCTGATAATCCATCTAGATTCATTGATTTCATCATTTTTTTCATTAATGGATTTGGTTTTCCTCCTCGCATTTGTTTCATCATTGTTTGCATTTGTTCAAATGTTTTCATGAATTTGTTGATAAATTGCACTGATGTTCCACTTCCATTTGCTATTCTAATTCTTCTTGATGCATTTAGTATCTTTGGATTCGTTCTTTCTTGCTCTGTCATTGATTGAATTACTGCAGTAATTTTGTCAAGTTCTTTATCACTTACTTGATCACTGTATTGTCCAAAACCAGGAATTTTCTTTAATAGTGATGATATTGATCCTAATTTTTTTATTTGCTTCATTTGTGTTAGATAATCATTTAAATCAAAATCTTTATTTTTTCTAAATTTCTTTTCTAACTTTTCTGCTTCTTCTGCATCAAATTGTTCTTGAGCTTGTTCTATTAATGTTAAAACATCTCCCATTCCCAATATTCTTGATGCCATTCTGTCTGGATGGAATTCTTCAATTTCATTTAATTTTTCACCTGTTCCAATATATTTTATTGGCTTGCCTGTTACTTTTTTAATTGATATTGCTGCTCCACCACGTGTATCACCATCTAGTTTTGTTAGGATTACTCCATCAATTCCTAAATCTTCATTAAATTTGCTTGCAATGTTTACTGATTCTTGACCGATCATACTGTCTACTACAAGCATTATTTCATGCGGTCTTAAGTTTGTTTTTAAGTCCTTTAATTCTTGCATTAATGTTTCATCAATTTGCAATCTTCCTGCTGTATCTAAAATTATTGTGTCACATAGTTTCTTTATTGCTATTTCTTTTGATTGCTTAGCTATTTTTACTACGTCTTTTTCGCCTTCATTTGAATATACTGGAATTCCTAATTGACTTCCTACTACTTCTAATTGCTTGATGGCTGCTGGTCTATAAACATCACAGGCTACTAATAGCGGTTTTTTACCTTTTTTTCTAAGAAGATTTGCTAATTTCCCTGCTGTAGTTGTTTTGCCTGAACCTTGAAGTCCTACTAGCATTATTACTGTTGGTGGATTGTTTGAGAATGCTATTTTGCTATCTGTTCCTCCTAATAATTCTACTAATGCTTCATTTACTATTTTTACAACTTGTTGTCCAGGTGTTAGCGATTTTAAAACATCCTGCCCCAATGCTTTGTCATGTATGTCGTTTATAAATTCTTTAACAACTTTATAGTTGACGTCTGCTTCTAGTAATGCTAACTTTACTTCTCTTAGCATTTCTGTTAGTTCTGTTTCATTTATTCTTGCTTTTCCTCTTAACTTTTTTGTAAAAGCCTGCAATTTTTCTGACAATCCTTCAAAAGCCATTGTTGCCTCCTGTTTGTTTTTCATTGGTTATTTGCTTTTTATACAATGCATTTTAATTCTTTTTGCACGTTTTTTAATATTTTATCAATTTTTTTATCTGTAGTTGTATCTACAATTTTACTTAATTGATTTAATATTACTTGAATCGTTTGCTCATTGTCTTGCGATTTTTTCATGATTAACAGCTTTTCTTCATATTCAAAAAGCTTATTTTCTCCTTTCTTAATTGCATCTACTACTGCTTGTCTAGTAGTTTGTGATAAATCTTGATTATAATACATATCCAATATGTTTGCTTGCTTTTGTGTTAAAAGTTTACCATATATATCTAGCAAAATACTTACTTCGATATGTTTTAACATTTCTTTATCTCCTTATTATTGATGCTCTTAATTTTAAAATCTTATCTGTAAAGCATTATTACTTTACACCTTTTTGAGCTTTTTGTCAAGTATTTTCTATATTTTTATATAGTTTTAGGTTATTTTTTACTAAAACACAAAAAACAAAACAATTGAAATTATCAATGATATTAAACTTAATATTGTTGATATTGTTAATTTTCTATTTCCTTGTTTATCTTCTGATTTTATATTTTGGTTTGCTATCATTGCTAATGTTACCACTGGCACTATTGTTCCAAAGAATGGTATTGGGCTTAAAAAGATTGATATTATTGATAATACAAATGTTGTTCCATTATTAATTTTAAAACTTTTATTTTCTTCTAATATCTTTGCTTTTTCATTAATAAATTCTTCTTCAGTTAATGCTCCTTTATCTTTTAATTCTTGTAATCTAATGATTTTTGTATATTTATTATTTTCTAGTGTCGTGTCATTATTTTTTTCTACCAATGAATATATTAAGCATCCAACCCATCCTGCTAATGTCCATCCTAAAATTAAATTTAGTACTACTAATATTTCTTTGTTTCTTATTTTTCTTTTTAATGCAATTATTGATGGTGCAACATATATAACTATTGTTGCTATTGCAATAATTAATACAAAATACCAAAAATAAATTTCACTTATTTCATCAAATGGTGTCATTTCTTTATTCCTTTCTTTATATTAAATTTTATAATATTATATTAGTTTTCTATCAAAAAATCAATTTTCCAGGGCTTTGATATCCTTATATCTTGTGGTATACTTGTATTTGATTGGAGGTTTATATGACTAATAAAAATAAAAAATTTGCTTTTGATACAATGAAATTACTTATTGATTTTTATCCAGATGCTAGATGTGAATTGGATGCAAACAATCCTTTTCAAATGTTAGTTGCTGTTGCGTTATCTGCTCAGTGCACTGATGCTCGCGTTAATATGACAACTCCTGCTCTTTTCGCAAAGTATCCTGATGCGGCCGATCTTGCTAAAGCTGATATTAAAGATGTTGAAAATTTAATTCATTCTTGTGGGTTCTATAAAAATAAAGCTAAAAATATTGTTGCTGCTGGTGCTAAAATCTCTAATGATTTTAATGGAGAATTGCCTCATGATTTAAATTTACTTATGACTATCCCTGGTGTTGGTCGTAAAACTGCTAATGTTATTATGCTTGAAGTTTTTGATGATGCTCAAGGTATTGCAGTTGATACTCATGTTAAACGTATTTCTAAAAGAATTGGTTTTACTAATGAAGATGTTCCTGAAAAAGTTGAACAGGATTTACTAAAATTATTTCCTCGTGCATTTTGGAAAAAAATTAATCATGTTTTGATTTTTCATGGTAGAAGAACATGCAGTGCAAAAAATCCTAATTGCGCTGAATGCCCTATTAAAGATAGATGTAGATATAACCAAAAAGCCTCTAGTAAAAACTAGAGGCTTCTTTATTATTCTTTTGGCATTATTATATTTTCGTCAAATATTACTTCTTTCACAGGCGTTATACCTTGTTCTTTACATAGTGATGTGTATTTATCATCCCATGATAGTTTATATCTTTCTTCTATATTTAAATTTAATTCTTTCACCCATTTATTTATAACATCTTCTCCATTTTTTATTTTGCTCTTATTCTCAATTTCTAAAGCAATTCCAAATGGGTATTTATCTACGACTATTTCTACATCCGAATTAACAAATACATTTCTATATCTTTGATATGATTCAATTCTTTTCATTTTTAATACTTGTTCCAATAATGTTTGTAAGTTATTTACTTGATTTGCATTTAATTCAACTTCAATTTCTTCTTCTACATTTATATTCTTATTTTCATTATCTATTCTTCTTTTCCAAGAAATTTTGCTTTTTTCAACATTATTTTCTATATTTATGGATGATCTTAACCTAAATCTTCCATCAACTTTTTTATCATAAAAACTCATTTCCTGATTTGGATGGTCATATTGTATTGTTAATTCTAAATAACATCCTTCATTTTTTAGTTCTTTTATTTTTTTTAATTTTTCTAATAATTCTTCATATTTATCATAACTAAAATAAAACCTAATTTCTTCTTCCATTATTCCTCCTAAAAAAAGAATCCTAATTGTTGATACAATTGGATTCTTTAATATTATGCTTGATGCATTGTATATATTACATATTTCATGTCTACTGCTTTTACTATTGCTATTCCAGCAACTACAATATCGACTCCTGAATTTGCGATTTCTTTTATATTTTGTAAGTTTACTCCACCATCAACTTCAATCTGTGTTTCTAAGTTTTCTGAATCCAAATGTCTCTTTAATTCTTGTGCTTTTTTTATGCATTCAGGTATTAATGCCTGTCCTCCTTGTCCAGGATTTACTGTCATTACTAATACTTGTTGTATTTTGGGTATGAATTCTTTTATTGAATCAATTGAATCTTCTGGATTTAAAGCTAATCCTACTTGTATATTATTATCTTTAATATATTCAATCATTTTAAATACTTCTTCTGTGCTTTTTAATACTTTTGCATGAAAGATAATTTTTACTGGATTGTTTGGAATGAACATGTCAACATATTCTTTTACGTTTTCTACCATTAAATGTACTTCTATTGGTGTATTTGTAATTCCATTTAATATATCCGTGTATCTTTGCATTTTTTCAACTGTGTTGTTTTTTACAAATTTACCATCCATAACATCTACATGAAAATAGTCTGTTTTTGCTGCTTCAATGTTATAAAATGTTTCTGTTATTTTTTCTTCATTTACGTTTAAAATTGAAGTTGATATTTCCATTCTTTGTCTCCATTAATCTATTATTACGCTTTCGCTAACATCTTCAATATTGAATTTTCTTGTTAATCTTGTTGTTCCATTTATTTTTATTTTTACATCTTGTGAACCTGTTCCTTTTAATTCAAATTCTACATTTTCACCTTTATCTTTTGAATAATCTGCTACTATTCTATTATTTACAATTATTTGAACTGGTACTTTGTTCGATGATATTGTTGTATTTGTTGTATTTGTAGTTGGTGTAGCTGTTCCTGGAACCTTAAATTTTAATGTTACTGTTTTTTCTTTTTTCTCAATCTTGTTAATTTTTAATTCAATTGTTGTTCCAACTTTTACTTCTTTGTTTTGTTCAACACTTTGTGATATTACTTTACCGTTCTCTTTTGTTTCATCACTTTCATATGTTATGTTTGTCTTTAAATTCGCATTTGCTAATGTTGCTTTTGCTGTTCCTTCATCCATTCCTACAACTGTTGGTACTCTTGTTTTTTCATATCCTGTACTTACTTTTAATGTAATTTTGTCACCTGATTTAACCATTGTTCCTGCTGTGATATCTTGACTAATTACTAAATGTTCATTTACTTTCTCACTTGATTCTTGTACTTCGTTTAAAACTAATCCCATTGTTTGAGCTGTTTTTCTAACGTCTTCAATGTTTTTACCTTTAAAATCAGGTAGCTCAGTTGTTTCTGGCCCTTTGCTTATTATAAGTTGTATTAATGTTCCTTTTTTAACTTTTCCAGTTGTTGGTGATGGTTCTTGTGATATAACTTTTCCTACTCCAACATCTTTACTTGCTGCTTCTACTGTTTTGAATTCTAGTTTTGCGTTTGCAATTGCTTTTGTTGCTTCTTCAGATGTTTTTCCTACTACGTTTGGTATTTCTACTTTTGCTGTAAATCCACCGTTTAATGCTATTTTTGTTATACCAAATACTAGGAAGAATATTGCTACTAATCCTGCTATAAATAAAATTTGTTTTTTGTTGTTTTTTGCTTGTTTCTTTGGCTCTATTGTGCGCATTACTCTTGTGTATGCACCATCTTTGTTTTGAATTATTACAAAATTACCATTTGGATCTTTTAATGCTTTTCCCAAATCTGATATCATTTCTGTTGCTGTTTGATAACGATTTATTGGATCTTTTTGCATGGCTTTCATTACAATTGAATTTACTGCACTTGGTATTTCGTCATTCATTTCAATTGGTTCTACTGCTTCTTCTTGCATGTGTTTTAATGCTACTGATACTGGTGTATCTGCGTCAAACGGTACTTTTGCTGTTAGCATTTCGTACATTACAACGCCTAATGAATAAATATCTGATTTTGCATCTGTTACTCCACCTTTTGCTTGTTCTGGTGAAAAATAATGTACTGATCCAATTGTAGTTCCGAATGCTGTTATTGTTGAGTTTGATACTGCTTTTGCAATTCCGAAATCTGTTACTTTGGCAACACCTTCTTCTGTAATTATTATATTATGTGGTTTGATATCTCTATGAATGATATTTTCTTTATGTGCAGCTTCTAATGCTGATGCTATTTGCATTGCTATGTTTACTGCCAATTTCCAAGATAGTTAGCCATCATTAACAATTATTTCTTTTAATGTTTTTCCTTTTATTAACTCCATTACTATATAATGAATATTGCACTCTTCTTCATATCCTACATCAAATACTGATACTATATTAGGGTGTGTAAGTCTTGCTGCTGATTGTGCTTCTGTATTAAATCTTTTTACAAATTCTTGATCTGTGGTAAATTCATCTTTTAATATTTTTATCGCTACTAATCTATTTAATATATTATCTTTTGCCTTATATACTGTGGCCATTCCGCCATTTCCTACTTCAGTTAATATTTCATAACGATTTCCAATGACTTTGCCTATTAAATCCATTATTTTAATCTCCTATCATCTTATAATTATAGCTGTGATGTTATCTCTGCCACCATTATCATTTGCTTTTTGTATTAAAGGTTTACTTGCATCTGTCGGATTTTCTTTTATTATTTTATAAATTTCTTCTTCTGATACCATATTTGTTAATCCATCTGTACACATTAATATAATATCGTCTTTTAAATAGCCTTTTACCATTGCATCTGGCTCTATATATCCTGTTACTCCAAGTGCTTTCATTAACATGTTTCTATCTGGGTGTGTTGCACTTTGTTCTTTTGTTATCTTTCCTTCGTCTAATAGCTGTTGAACATAGCTATGATCTTTCGTCAATTTTCGCATATATTCTTTTCTTATTCTATATATTCTACTATCTCCAACATGACCTATATATATTTTTCCTTGACTTATTAAACATACATCAAGTGTTGTTCCCATTTGTTTTGCATCTACTGTACTTACTGCTTTATCGTGTATAATCATGTTTGCATATTGTACACTTGCTTTTACTAATTTTAATAGTGATTCTCTGCTTTTATCAGTTTCTTCATAATTTGAAAGTATATAATTTCTTACGGATTGAACTGCTAGCTTACTTGCTACTTCGCCTCCATTATATCCTCCCATACCATCTGCAATTATAAATAACTGTACTTCATCGCCTGGATAGCTTACGGAAAAGTAATCTTCATTGATTTCTCTAGCCATTCCAACATCTGAAGTTACATATGCTTGCATCTGATTTCCTCCTCATGATTTTTTTATTATTTTATACTTTACCGTATAATTAGTCAAATTTTTTATTTAAATTTCACATTGTTTTTTGCTTTTTTCTTTCTTTTCAATTTAATTATTTTCTTCATTTTTTAGATTTTTTCTTCTCAATTGGCCGCAAGCTGCTTCGATGTCAGAGCCTAATTCTCTACGGATTGTTGCTGTTATGCCTTTTGAATTTAAATAGTCTCTAAATTTCATTATGCTTTCTATTGATGATTGATTATATGCTCCATTCTCAATCTTATTTATAGGAATTAAATTTACATGTACTAAATTTAAATGTCCTAATGTTTTATGTAATAGTTGCGATAATTTTTCGGCATCTTCTATGCTATCATTATATCCTTTTGATAATGCATATTCGAATGAAATTCTTCTGTTTGTTTTTTCCATATAGTATTTGCATGCTTTCATTAATTCTTCAATTGGATACGCTTTATTTACCGGCATCATGCTTGATCTTGTTTCATTATTTGGACTATGTAATGATATTGCTAGTGTTGATTGTGCGTTTCTGTCTGCAAATTCATATATTTTTGGTACTACTCCACTTGTTGATACACTCATATGTCTAGCTCCTATAGCAAATCCTTTGGGATTATTTAGTATCGCTATTGTTTTCATTATATTTTCAAAGTTGTCCATTGGTTCTCCTATTCCCATGAACACTACATTCGAAACTCTATTTCCTGTATCTTGTTCTATTGCTAAAATTTGCTCTACAATTTCTCCAGGTGTTAAACTTCTTACAAATGGAATTCCTGTTGAGGCACAAAACTTGCAACCCATTTTGCATCCTATTTGACATGATACACATACTGAATATCCATATTTATATTTCATTAATACCGTTTCAACATTATTTATACCATCTATATTGAATAAATATTTTATTGTTCCATCTTTCGATACTAGCTTTCTTTCAATTTGAAAATTGCATATATCGTAGTTTTCTTCTAATTTTTGACGTAGTTCTTTTGAAATATTTGTCATTTCTTTGAATTCTTTTACTTTTTCTACGAACAACCATTTAAATATTTGCTCCGCTCTGAATGGTTTTTCTCCTATGCTTTTTAATTCTTCTTTTAAATCTTCTAGATCAAAACTTTTTATATTTTTCTTCATTTTTCACCTTTCAATTTGTTTGAATTCTTGCAACAAAAATGGTGTTTCATATAAATGAAAACACCATAATTTTCAAGTTATTCTGTTATTTTAATGTGAACTTCTTCAAGTTGTTTATCTGTTACAACTGATGGTGCGTTCATCATTAAGTCCCTTGCTTTTTTATTTTTAGGGAATGCAATTACTTCTCTAATATTTATTGTATCGGCTATTAGCATTACCATTCTATCAAGTCCTGGAGCACAGCCAGCATGTGGTGGTGTTCCATATTGGAATGCAGTATATAATGCTCCGAATCTACTTTTTACATCTTCTTCAGTGTATCCTGCGATTTCAAATGCTTTTACCATTACTTCTGGATTGTGATTTCTTACTGCTCCTGATGCTAATTCATATCCATTACATACTAAGTCATATTGATATGCAACTATATCCAATGGATTCATTGTATTTAATGCTTCTAATTCTCCTTGTGGCATTGAGAATGGATTATGATTGAAATCTATTTTATCATCTTCTTCATTGTATTCATACATTGGAAAATCTACTATCCAGCAGAACTTGAAGATGTTTTTTTCAATCAAATCAAGTCTTTTTCCTAATTCTATTCTTACTAATCC
>CAURYI010000016.1:0-13510 GCA_963529075.1 uncultured Eubacteriales bacterium | reverse complement strand
TTTAACTCCAATTATAACTATTCCAGTAATAATTATTCCAACAAATGCAATATGCGAATTAGTAAATGATATATGATTCAATAAACTATTACTCATATCAACTAATTTAGCTTCTTTAAAAAATAAAAAATATAATACTACAATTGCATTAATTGCAGCTAACACAACTGCACCAGCAGCCACATCTTTCGCAATTTTCGCTTTAGGATGATATACATCCACTAGCAAATCAACTACTGTCTCAATTGCAGTATTTACTAATTCTGCAAAAATTACAAAAAATATCGACATTGTTAAACATAAAAATTCAGATGTTGTAAAATTATAAAACAAACTAAGTACCATGGTAACAAAACCTATGATAAGCTGTTTTCTAATATTAGTTTGTGTAGTAGCACTATAAACAATACCATTTACTGCATTGCTACATGCTTGCAAAAAATCTCTATTGTAGAGCCTTTCATCCTTTTTTTCATTCTTCGCCATAATATTCTCCTCAATCCCTAGTAATATTCAATTTATTTAAAACAAAATCTTCTTTTTCTCTCATAACAACTTTATCACTATCGATTAAATGATCATATCCCATACAATGATAAAATCCATGAACTATCATATAAGACAATTCTCTCTCAAAACTGTGCCCATATTCAATTGCTTGCTCTTCAACTCTTGGAATAGAAATAATCAAGTCACCAAAAGGCTCTTCATACTCATATTTTTGAGCAATCATTTCATCCAATTCATTCTTTTCAAACATTGGAAAAGACAACACATCAGTTGCTTTATCAATATTTCTATATTCATTATTAATTTCTTTAATTACTTCATTATTAGTCAATGTAATACTCAAATATAATGACATATCACTCATATTTTCAACTTCAAAACATTCACTAACAACTTTATTAATTAATTCATCATAATCAGCATTTTCATCAATTTTATCATATGTAATTTCAGCAAACTGCTTCATTTAACTCTTCCTTTTTTACAACTTTAACTTTAATAAATTTGATATCCCCATCCATCTTTTTACATGAATTACTTATACATTTTACATTACCAAGCTCAGCTAATTTTGATTTATAAAATTTAATAATTCTATAATATTTTTCACCATATTTCTTTAAGAATTTCATATCAGCTTTAATAAATAAAATCTGTCTCTTCATATCATATAAATTATGATCAGTATTTCTTAAATTATCAATTTCTTTTCTTTTTACACCAAATTCCACAAAGAAATTTCTATCACTATCAGAATTCCAATACATTTTTACTGCAAGCAATCTATCAACATATTGTTCCATTGCTTTTAATAATAATTGATATGCATTCTCTCTTTTTCTAGCAATCTTTGTATCAACAATCAAATTTCTAATATCTTTCAATGTTCTAATATACATTTTTTCAGCAATTACTAGTGGTAAACTATGTGTAAATAACTTTCTACTCATCGCAATCAAAATCATTCTCTTATCCAAAGAATCAACTTGATCAAGTTTACCAACTTCATAAGTTTCATACATTGAATATAATTTAGCAATATCTTCATCATTTGATTTTTTCAAAGATACAATATTTCTAACATATTCATCAAGCACTTCAAAAATCTTGTCATATAATTCAATTTTTCTATTAATATCAACTTTTTCAGTCATTTTCATTGAATATTGCTTTAATAACTTTTTATATAAAATATCTTGTTGATTAATATAAAAATTAAGATATTCATCATATACTTTTTGTTTTTTTGTATTTTTTACAATATCAAAATCAAGTGATAATAAATATTGTTGCTTTCTTAATCTAAATTCAACATCATCATCTTCTTTTAAATGAATGATATTATAATATCTTCCCATTGCATCTTTTTCAAACTCAGAAGCAACATTATTTCTAACTTTTTTATAAATTGTGTTAATAATTAAATCATCAATGGCATCCATATATAATGAATAATACATCTCAAAATTTCTATCAGCAATAGCTTTCTTCTGATCTTTAACATTTTGACAAGCTTTAAACCCTTTCAAAACATTATTTCTTTTTGAATTTATAATTAAATTGTTAATACCTTCTCTTGTTGGTTCAAATATTTTGCTAAAAGTACTTCCAATTTTTGAAAAGAACGTCCTCTTCGTATCATAGATTCTTAAACTATTTTCTCTAACGCTCATACAATCCATCCTTTCAAAATTGATTTTCATTAGTATTTCTATAAATCAAATTCATAGAATAACAACTATAATTAAAAATATTTTATCATAAATAAATAAATTTAAAAGTCTTTTACAATAAAATTTACCATTTTTATATTGTTTTTCATGATTATTTGACTATATTCCATCAATCATCTTCCACATTCCATTTTTAATAGGAAATTCTTCAAAATTCATCACTTCTTTAGTCACTGGATGTACAAAAGATAATTGATAAGCAACTAAGCATATATTTGAATTACTTCTTCCATGATATTTATTATCACCATACAGAGCATGTCCCCTTGAAGAAAATTGAACTCTAATTTGATGATGTCTGCCTGTTTTTAAATCAATTTTAACCAAAGACAGATTTTCATCGGGATTATAATTCAAAACTTCATAATCCAGTTCAGCTCTTTTAGAACCTTTTTTAGATTCTTTAACAACAAAACTCGTATTATTCTTTTGATCCTTCCACAAATAATCCACAAAGGTACCCGATTTTTCTTCAAACTTTCCATTAACAATTGCTAAATATTTTTTATTAAAACTTTTATTTCTCACTTCTTCACTAAGTCTTGAAGCCGCTTTTGATGTTCTAGCAAAAACCATAATTCCGCCAACCGGTCTATCCAATCTATGTATTAATCCAATATATACATTTCCAGGTTTCTCATACTTTTCTTTAACATATTCTTTAATCATTGTAAGCATATCTCTATCACCAGTCTTGTCCTCTTGAGAAGGAACATTAACAGGCTTTATGACCACAATAATATGATTATCTTCATATAAAACTCTCATCTATTTTTCCCACTTTGCAAAAATTCCACAAGGCAATATTAATTTAGAATTAGTCATTGGTAATCCAATTTCACCATTAGAGTAATAACCTTTAATTTTCTTTGACATTTTCATAATTAAAATATTCTCTAAAACTTGACTAGAAATACCCGTTGTATAAGAATTGATTAAGAAAAATAAAGGATCATCCGATAAAATATTCATACATAAATCAACCAAACCACTAATATTTTCCTCAAAATGCCACACTTCACCATTTGCACCTCTTCCATAAGAAGGCGGATCCATTATAATTGCATCATATTTATTTCCCCTTCTAATTTCACGATTAACAAATTTAATAACATCATCAATTAAAAATCTAATTGGTCTATCAATAAAACCAGAACTCTTAACATTTTCCTTAGCCCACTCAATCATTCCTTTAGAACTATCAATATGAGTAACTTCAGCACCAGCAGATAAACATGCAACACTTGCACATCCAGTATATGCAAACAAATTAAGAACTTTAATCTTTCTACCAGTTCTAGCTCTTTCATTCTTTATTTTTTCCATCATAAAATCCCAATTAACAGCTTGTTCAGGAAAAATGCCAGTATGCTTAAAACCCATTGGTTTAACATTAAAAGTTAAATTTTTATATTTTACAGTCCATTGTTTAGGAACAACTTTTTTATAATTCCATGCTCCTCCACCAGATGAACTTCTTTCGTAAACAGCAAATGTTTCATTCCAAAGCTTTTTAAAACTCCTATCCTTCCAAACAATTTGTGGATCAGGTCTAGTTAAAACAACATTTCCCCATCTTTCAAGCTTCATGCCATCCGCCATATCTAAAATTTCATAATCTTTCCAATCTCTTGCGATATTCATTATAATTCCTCTTTCAATCTATATGCTAAATCTTCATAAATCCCACTTACTTCCATAAGTTCTTCTATTGAAGCTTCTTTAATTTTACTAACACTACCAAACTTCTTTAATAATGCCGTTTTCTTAACATCACCAATTCCATCAATTTCATCAAGTGATGACTTTTTCATTGATTGGTCCCTTAAAAATTTATGATACCCAATTGCTGTATCATGAACAGTATCTTGAAACATTGTAATCAAATTAAATAATTGTTCAGAAACTTCAAACTCATTTCTATCTTCATCAATTAATGCTCTTGTTTGATGCTTATCATTTTTAACCATACCAAAAACTGCAATATCAAGTTTTTGTCCAATTTCTCTTTCAATAGTTTCAACAGCAAGTTTTATAGCTCTAATCTGTGTAATACCACCATCAGCCAATATCAAATCAGGTAATCTACCAAACCCTTTATCCATTGAATATTTATTTCTAATCTCTTCATCCAAATCACTTCTATTGCTCAAATTAATTGAATGACGAAGTCTTCTAACAACAGTTTCCATCATCGATTTAGGATCATCCTGTCCATAAACCGTTTTAATTCTAAACTTCCTAGACAAATTCTTCTTAATTACACCATCCATCATTACGCACATTGCAGAAACCATATATTGTCCCGAAATATTCGAAATATCATAAGCTTCAATCTTCCTAGGTAAAGAATCCAGTCCCAAAGATTGTTTAAGCTCAAGTATTAAGTTCTTATTTGCCTTTTCTCTATTATCAAGCGTAATTTTAGCATTACTTTCTGCCATTTCAACCAATTTTGCCTTTTCACCTTTTTGCGGTACTTTAATAACAACTTTTCTACCAGCCATTTGAGTAAGCCATACCTCAACACTTTCCCTATCTTCAAAATCATTCCTAATCATGATTTTATTAGGAAAAAAAGTACGTCCATTATAATATTGCTTTATAAAATCAGAAATAATTCCTTCATCAGATTCATCAGCCATATCTTTCAAAAAGAAATTATCCCTACCTTCCATCTTGCTATTTCTAATATAAAAGATTTGAATAGAAACCATATCAGAATCATCAATTCTAGCAATACCAATAACATCAATATCATTATCAGAAATATTAGAAACTTTCTGCCTTTGAGCCATATTTTCAACCGCTAACAACTCATCACGATACCTAGCCGCCTTTTCATACTCAAACATCTCAGATGCTTTATTCATCTTTTCCCTAAGCTCTTTTATAACAGGATTAATATTTCCATCCAAAATAGAAACGATTTGCTTAATACCATCTTGGTATTCTTCAGCAGAAATATAATTCATACATGGACCAGAACATTTTTTTATATAATAATCCAAACAAGCACGATCTTTATATCTAAATTTCTTGCATCTTCTAATCTTAAACTTATTCTTTATAAACTCCACTGTCTCTTTAGCAGATGTAGCACTAGCATATGGTCCAAAATACTTTGCTCCATCATTAATCACTCTTCTAGTCATATAAACATCTGGATAATCATCTTTCACATTAATCTTAATATATGGATATGTTTTATCATCCTTAAGCAGCACATTGAACTTTGGCATATTCTTCTTAATTAAATTACATTCCAAAATCAACGCTTCTTGCTCATTATCAACAACAATGTATTCAAAATGATCAATTAACTTAACCATATTTTCAATACGCTTAGTTTTATTCGTTTTTCTAAAATAAGATGTCACTCTATTTTTCAAAGAAATAGCTTTACCAACATAAATAATTTTATCATTTTTATCATGCATAATATAAACACCAGGTTTAGAAGGCAATTTCTTTAATTCTTCTTCAATATCAAACATTAATTATTTTTTCTTTCCATCATTTTTTACTTTATTCCAAGGATTCTCACTGCCATTATATGTAGGATCCCAATTTTTCTTATCACTTTCCAAACTAATCTTTTTAACCTCAGGAACATTTACTCCATTTAAATCATCACTCTCATAAAATTCAACAACTGTATCATAATCCAAATTGTCAAAAATCCATTGAGCATCTGCATATTGCAATTTAATAAAACTTCCATCAATTGAATTACCTAGATTATCAAATTCAATATAGTTTAAACTACTCAAATCCTCTTTTCTCTTATATCCAATACTTTCAAAAACAACATTACCAGCGACTTGAGTTACAAACTTACTAAAGCTTCCATTAGGATTTTTTATCCAAAGCCATCTATTACTTATATTATATGAAGCATCATTTTTTATATCCCTACCAACAACTGCATTCATAACCCTAACAGATTTTTCGTATTTTCCATCATCGCCTTTTTCATAAACAATTACAACATTTTTGACTTTATTAACTCTAACTTTGTATTTTCCAGTAATCAAAGTATATTTTGAATTATATATAAGACTTGGCAAATCACTCAAATTTTTTATTTCATTACCAACATGGCTAAGTCCAGATTGTGCCATAAGCTCCTGTAATTTCCAAGAATCAATTTTTGCATATCTCTCACATCTACCATTACAACCAATAATATTATTCCAAAGTACTAATAAAACTATAAAAGCAACAATATTAGACACAATTAATCCAATTCGGATTTTTAAATCCATGTCATCTTTTTTTACAAATTCATCATCTTCAAAATCACTAATAAAATACATTGAAGAATTTTGATTTTTATTCCTATTAAAAAAACTCATAAATACTCCTTAAACTATACTAATTATAATGAAAAATGAAAAAATTTGCAAATTAATAAAAAATAATATATTATAAAAACATTATATTATTTTTATAAAAATTAGGAGGTCACTATGTGTGGTATAGTAGGATATATAGGAAAGCAAAAAGCAGTTCCAGTTTTAATTAATGGTTTAAAATCATTAGAATACCGTGGTTATGATTCAGCAGGAATTGCCGTATTATCAAATAATAAAATTGATGTTATAAAAGATAAAGGAAGAGTTGCAAATATTGAATCAAACCCATTAATAAATACACTAACAGGTACTATTGGAATTGGTCATACAAGATGGGCAACACATGGAATTCCATCAAAAACAAATTCACATCCCCATTTAAACAACAGCAAAACAATCGCAGTTGTTCACAACGGAATAATAGAAAATTATAATGAATTAAAAGCGAAATTATTACAAAATAATTATACATTATTATCTGAAACAGATTCAGAAGTAATTCCAAACTTAATAGACTTAAACAATAACGGAAATATTTTAGAAGCAATCAGTAAAACACTAAATGAAGTAAAAGGCAGCTATGCATTAGGAATCATCTCAACAGAATTACCTGAGCAAATAATCATAGCAAAAAAGAATAACCCAATTGTAATCGGAAAAGGTCAAAATGAATTTTTCATAGCATCGGATATTCCAGCAATTGCATCACATACAGAAGATTTCTATTTCTTAGATGATGAACAAATAGCTGTAATAAGTGAAAATTCAATATCTTTCTATGATATTAATTTAAATAACATTGACCTACCTCTAAAAAACATTAAATTTGATGTTGGCATTGCCGAAAAAAATGGTTACGAAGACTATATGTTAAAAGAAATATATGAACAGCCAAGAGCAATTAGAGAAACAATAGGTTCATTCCTAACAGAAAACAATCCAATAAATTTAAATATTGATATTGATTTCAAAGAAATTAACAAAATATTTATTATTGCATGTGGAACAGCAATGCATGCCGGAATGGCAACTAAATACGCATTCGAACATTTTTGTCAAATACCAACTGAAATTGATATGGCTTCAGAATTCAGATATCGTAATCCAATAATAAATAATAAAACACTATGCATTTTTATAAGTCAATCAGGCGAAACAGCAGATACAATTGCAGCAATAAAATTAGCAAAAGCTAACGGTGCAAAAACAATTGGTATAATAAACGCAATCGACAGTACAATGACAAGATTAGTAGACACAACATTGTACACTCATGCAGGCCCTGAAATTGCTGTTGCTTCAACAAAAGCATATACATGCCAAGTAACATTGCTTGCAATTTTAGCATTATACATTTCAGAAAAATTAAATATTAAAAAATTAGAGAATGAAATAAAAACAACAAAGCAAGATATATTAAATTTACCAAAATTAGTAGAAAATCAATTAAAAAATATTGATTATATAAAAGATATAAGTAATAATTTATATAAAAATCATGACATCTATTTCATTGGAAGAGGTCAAGACTACGCAGCAGCATTGGAAGGTTCTTTAAAATTAAAAGAAATTTCATATATTCACTCAGAAGCATATGCATCAGGAGAATTAAAACATGGTCCTATAGCATTAATTGAAGATAACACATTAGTACTTGGAATCGCAACAAATAGTGCAACTGCACCAAAAACAATGAGTAACCTAGAAGAGGTAATTGCAAGAGGAGCAGATACAATCTTTATAACAAATCAAAACAGTAAAACAGACGAACTAAGTAAAAACAAATCAATCACCAAAAGTGATATAGACAAAGTACATTATTTAATAGAAGTGCCTGAAATAAACACATTTCTATCACCTATTTCAACAATAATTCCAATGCAATTATTTGCATACTATATTTCAAAAGCAAAAAAACTAGATGTAGATAAACCTAGAAACTTAGCTAAATCTATAACTGTAGAATAAATATATACAATAAAGAAGATACCATACGGTATCTTCTTTATCTATCACTATAATCACTTGAACTATTTATAATATCATTATATGTTCCTTGATCATCTTCAATTTCTTTAAAAAACTTTCCGGAATTCCTCTGTAAATTCAATCTAACAATCATAGAGTCCCTATTATTTTCACTTTTAAAATCCCAATCATTAACTATTGAATCATATACATCATGTTTCTTCTCTATTCCATCTTTACCAATAATATAGAAAAGATTTTCATCATAATTATCTTTTTTATCAAAAAAAACATTTATCCAAAACATATCTCTATTTTTATCAAAAGCTGCCACAGAATAATAATCGAAACACTTAGGTAAAGAATATTTCAAAGAATTTCTAACTAAATATTTAAAATAACTATTTTTTTCGAACTCGTCCAAATTCCTATCATTGACAAACTTGGCTATAAAATCAAGCTTTGCCATTTCTAATTCTTTAGGATTATTAGTATGAATTCCCAAACTTTCCCTCAAAGATTCATTATTTTTCAACTCATTAAATTCATCCTGCATCATACCAACAACATCTTCAATATAAAAACCGCCAACAGTATAACCAATTTTATAATCAATAGCTTGTAAATCCTCATCCGATATTGCAATTTCTCCCATCTCTTCTTCAATATCATCAATCATAAAGCCACGTGTTTTTGCACCAAACTTAACCTTTTCTAAATCATAGATTAAACTACAATAAACTTTTTGACCATTAATATTCACTTCATTTAATGCATGCCCATGTTGAAAGCCATAATCATAACCATATTCATCAACAACCAAAGTTTTAACATCAAGCCAAGCTTTTTTAGACAATCTCGTAAATATTTCACTAATAGTCGAACAAACAACTTTATTATCTTTAATATCATCAATAGATTTATAAAAAATACTTTTAGACTTATCAAATTTAGACCACCTTTTGCACACTTTAATATAAATCCATCTTAATTTTTCGATATCTGACAGCCCCTCAGGCATATCATCCAGCATATTAATAAAATTATTTTTCATTATCTAATACCTTTTTTCTTCTTAGTAGACTTTTTCATAACCGAAAAGCCAAACTGTCCAATCTTTTTTCCAAGAGGATAGTATCCACCATTAGCATACGCCATCAAGTCACATTTACTAATATCAAATGCTCCTTTTTCATTTACAAATTTATCAGAAACATTGATAGCAACAATTTTAGCGGTAATCATGTCATGTGAACCAAGTGGTACAATTTTATCAACCTTACATTCAACACTAATTGGAGACTCAGCAATCATAGGTGATTTAACAATAGTCGCTTTCTCCTTTATAAGCCCCATCTCTTTAAATTTATCAAAATCTCTTCCACTCTTAACCCCACACCAATCAGTAGCTCTAGCAAGTTCCTTAGTAGTCAAATTAATAACAAATTCCTTATTTTTCTTTATTATCCCAGATGAAAATCTCTCCGGTCTCACAGAAATATAACACATTGCCGGATTCGTATTAATAATTCCAGTCCACGCAACAGTAATAATATTAGAGTTTTTCATATCTCCACAAGAAACCATAACAGCAGGTAATGGATAAACAAAAGTTCCACCCTTCCATGTAATCTTCCCCATAATAATCCTTCTTTCTCAACAATAGTAGTATTTTCATTATATCAAAAAATCTTGTAAAATCAATAATTAAGTAGTATAATAGACACAATTACACGTTTTATAGACTTTCCGGTAAAAAAATCTAAATATAATGTAGAAGGTGATCCAATGATTGACTTAAAATTTTTAAGAGAAAATCCTGAAATTGTAAAAGAAAATATCAAAAACAAATTTCAAGATCAAAAATTAATCTTAGTAGATGAAGTAATCGAATTAGACAGAAAAAACAAAGAAACAACAATAAAGGGTGATGAATTAAGACAAAAACGTAATTCACTTAGCTCAACAATCGGATCCCTTATAAAAGCTGGAAAAACAGACGAAGTAGAAAAAATTAAAGCCGAAGTAAATAATATTAATTCCGAATTAACGGAAATAGAAAAAAATGAAGCTGAATTTGCAGAAGAAATTAAAAAAAGAATGATGTTAATTCCAAACATCATGGACAAATCTGTACCAATCGGAAAAAATGATTCAGAAAACGTTGAAGTTCAAAGATTCGGTGAAGCTGCAGTTCCAAATTATGAAATTCCATACCATGCAGACATAATCTCAAAAGTAAATGGAATTGATAAAGAAGCAGCAGGTAGAACATCTGGCATGGGCTTCTATTTCCTAGTAGGAAATATCGCTCGTTTACATGAAGCAATGCTTGCATATGCTAGAGATTTTATGATAAACAATGGATTTACTTATGTAATTCCTCCATTTTTAATTCGTAGCGACATTGTAAATGGTGTTATGAGCTTTGAAGAAATGGAAAACATGATGTACAAAATCGAAAATGAAGACCTATTCTTAATCGGCACATCAGAACATTCAATGATTGGAAGATTTAAAGGACAATTAATTCCAGAAGAACAAATCCCACAATGCTTAACATCATACTCACCATGTTTTAGAAAAGAAGTAGGTTCACATGGTCTAGAAGAAAGAGGTCTATACAGAGTACATCAATTTGAAAAAGAAGAAATGATTGTAATCTGTGAGCCAGAAGATTCTATGAATTGGTATGAAAAAATGTGGAAACTTACAGTGGATCTATTCAGAAACTTTAATGTACCAGTAAGACAATTAGAATGTTGCAGTGGCGACTTAGCAGACTTAAAAGTAAAATCATGTGATATTGAAGCATGGAGCCCAAGACAACAAAAATTCTTTGAAGTAGGAAGTTGTTCAACATTGGGAGATGCTCAAGCAAGAAGATTAGGTATTAGAATAAAAGGAAAAAACGGAAACCATTTAGCACATACATTAAATAATACAGTTGTAGCTTCACCACGTGGATTAATCGCCGTATTAGAAAACAATTATAATGAAGATGGCAGTATCACAGTACCTGAAGTATTAGTACCATATATGGGCGGAACAACAAAGATAATACCAAAAAACTAATAAATAAAGAGCATTAAAAATGCTCTTTATTTATTATAAAATATAGGAGAAATTATGATAATCAAAAATTCTGAATTCACAATATCTGCAGTAAAACCTGCACAATATCCAACAGACAACTTACCACAAATCGTTTTAGTCGGAAAATCAAATGTTGGAAAATCATCATTTATCAACACCATGTTAAATCGTAAAAACCTTGCAAGAACAAGTAGCCAACCAGGTAAAACAAGATTAATCAATTTTTATAAACTTCTAGGTTTAAAAACAAAAGAAGCAGATAATCAAGAATTATATTTTGTAGACCTACCAGGCTATGGATATTCAAAAATGTCAAAAACACAACAAATTGAAGTTGGTAAATTTATTGAACAATATTTAACAGAATGCCCAAACATTCACTTAGTAATATTCTTAATAGATATCCGCCACAATCCAACAACAAACGACAAATTAATGTATGATTACATTATAAAAAATGACTTACCATGCATCATAATAACAAGTAAAGCTGATAAAATAGCTATAACAAAAGTAGATAAACAAGTTGAAGATTTACAAGGAATTCTAAATCCCCTAAAAGACTTAAAATTCCTACCATTCTCAACAGAACGACGCATCTACACAGACAATGCATGGTCAGAAATAGAAAAATACATATAAAATAAAAGATGAATGTTATTACACAATTAACATTCATCTTTTCAAATTATTTAACATTTGAAATTTTACCCTCATTCATTGTAATAATGCTATCATAATTAAAATTATTTTCAATATGTGAAGCAATTACAATTATTTTCCCAGCATCTCTCTGCTCTTTTAATAAATCATAAACAATATTCAAATTATCTTCATCAATTGCATTAAAAGGCTCATCCAACAATATAACATCAGGATTCTCCATAAACGCCTGACATAAGGCTAATCTTTGCTTCATGCCAAGAGAAAATGTTTTAACCTTTTTATCTTTAAACTCTAACAAATTAAATCTCTTCAACCATTTCTCAATCTCTTCTTTACCAATTTTTTTATTTATATCAGCTAAATATTTCATATTATACATAGCAGTTTCATTCAAGAAAAAAGCCGGATTTTCTATTATTACACCATATGAATATTCCTTATCATAAATTACTTTTCCATCAGTAGGCTTCAAAAATCCACAAATCATTCTTAAAAGCATTGTCTTTCCAGAACCATTATGCCCCTTAACTAAATAACATTGTCCTTCTTTAAATTCCAAATTAACATTAACAAGAATATTTTTATCCTTTATTACTTTAGAAACATTCTCCAATTTAATCATCATCACAACCTCCAATTACTTCCCATTTATCAAATAATTTATAATCAATAATTACAAGACACATTATAAAAACAACCTTAACTATTACAAAAAATATAATATTTTCAAAAGTATACTGATTCGATATTACAATAATACCTAAATATTTTATATAAAAAGCTATATATTGCATAATTATTAAGAAAACTGTAACTACATAAAGCGTTTTTTTCATAGATTTGATAATAAAAAACATAATTGTCATTATCAAAAACCAACTTAACAAAGTAAGAAACATAATTAAATCAATTTTTATCAAATCAATCAAATCCAATATTTGAGTCATCTTAGAAAATATTAAAGATACAAAACTAAACATCAACAATATCTTCAATATAGACAAAAGTCCTTTTTTAAAAATCATCAAAAACATCTTTTTCTTACTACATCTAGATAAAATGAAATTTCTCATATCATAAATATCGCTAAAATCTTTTATTAGATAATTAATTACAAAAATCATCAAAATAAACATCAATATTAAAATATTAAAAATAAATCATTTTTATTTATAAAAT
>CAURYI010000015.1:0-13571 GCA_963529075.1 uncultured Eubacteriales bacterium | reverse complement strand
GCATCAGGGTGCCATTGTTTAGCTAGCTTTCTATAAGCTTTCTTTATTTCATCATAAGAAGCACTTTTGTCAACTCCCAATACTTCATAATAATTCTTTGCCATCTATACCTTCCTTATTATTTTTCTTCACTTTCTGCTTCAGTTGCACCTTTATTTTCAGAAGTATTTGTATTATCAACATTTTCTTGTCCATCTTCTGGTTTTTTAGCTGTTTGTGCATATAATTTTTCAGAAATTGAATAGAATACTTGTGTTAAAGAATCAGTCGCTTTCTTAATTTCTTCAGCATCTTTTCCTTCTAAAGCTTTATTAACTTTTTCAATTTCAGCTTCAGCCTTAGCCTTTTCTTCTCCACTTATTTTATCACCCAATTCATCAATTGTTTTTTGACAATTATAAACTAAACTTTCAGCATTATTTCTTGCTTCAATTTCTTCTTTCTTTTTCTTATCCTCTTTAGCATGTGCTTCAGCATCTTTTACTGCTTTATCAATTTCTTCATCTGTTAAGTTAGTAGAAGCTGTAATAGAAACTTTTTGTTCATTATTTGTAGCCATATCTTTTGCAGAAACGTGAACAATACCATTTGCATCAATATCAAATGTAACTTCAACTTGTGGAACACCTCTTGGAGCAGGTGCAATACCTGTTAATTGGAATCTTCCTAAAGTTTTGTTGTCCATTGCCATTTCTCTTTCACCTTGTAACACATGAACTTCAACTGAAGTTTGTCCATCAGCAGCTGTTGAAAATACTTGTGATTTCTTTGTTGGAATTGTTGTATTTCTTTCAATTAATTTTGTAAATACGCCACCATATGTTTCAATACCCAATGATAATGGTGTTACATCAAGTAATACTAAATCTTTAACATCTCCAGATAATACACCACCTTGAATAGCTGCACCAATAGCAACGCATTCATCAGGGTTAATTCCCTTATCAGGATCTTTTCCTGTTATCTTTTTAACTATTTCTTGAACACATGGAACTCTTGTAGATCCTCCAACTAATAAAACTTTAGAAATATCATCAGCTGTTAATTTAGCATCTTTTAAAGCATTTTCAACAGGAATTCTTGTTGAATCAACTAAATCCCTAATTAAATCTTCAAATTTTGCTCTTGTTAAAGTAATATCCATATGTTTTGGTCCTGATTGATCAGCTGTGATAAATGGTAAATTAATTTGAGTTTGTTGCATACCAGAAAGTTCAATTTTAGCCTTTTCTGCTGCTTCTTTTAATCTTTGCATTGCCATTTTATCTGTTGATAAATCAATTCCATCTGATTTTTTAAATTCTGAAACTAAGTAGTTTATAATTTTTTCATCAAAATCATCACCACCAAGCTTTGTATTACCATTTGTAGATAAAACTTCAAAAACACCATCACCAATATCAAGTATTGATACGTCAAATGTACCTCCACCTAAGTCAAATACCATAATTTTTTCATCTTTATCTGTTTTATCCATACCAAAAGCTAAAGCTGCAGCTGTTGGCTCATTTATAATTCTTAAAACTTCAAGACCTGCAATTTTACCAGCATCTTTAGTAGCTTGTCTTTGTGAATCATTAAAATAAGCTGGAACTGTAATAACAGCTTGTGTTACTTTTTGACCTAAATAACTTTCAGCATCAGCTTTTATTTTTTGTAATACCATTGCTGAAATTTCTTGTGGTGAAAACTCATCCCCATCAATATTAACTTTTTCAGCTGTACCCATTTTTCTTTTAATAGATATAATTGTATGATCTGGGTTTGTAACTGCTTGACGTTTAGCAATTTGTCCAACTAATCTTTCGCCTTCTTTAGAAAAAGCTACAACAGATGGTGTTGTTCTATTTCCTTCTGAGTTTGGAATTACAACAGCTTCTCCACCTTCCATAACTGCAACACATGAATTTGTTGTTCCTAAATCAATACCTATAATTTTTCCCATAATATATACCTCCAAAATTTATTTAATTTGCTACTACAACCAAAGAATGTCTAATAACTTTATCTCCAATTGTATAACCTTTTCTGTATTCTTCTTTTACTGTTTTTTCACCAAGATTTTCATCAACTACCATTGAAATAGCTTCATGTAAACTTGGATCAAAAGGATATCCGACAGATTTAATCTCTTTAACATTATTATTTTCTAAAATTTGTTTAAATTGATTTAAAACCATCTCAATACCATTTTTATAATTTTCATCCTCAGTATGAGCTTGACAAGCTTTTTCCAAATTGTCTATTGCTGGAAGAATTAGTCCAATTATTTGAGCTAAAACTGAATCATACATTCCTTCACGTTCTTTTGCACTTCTTTTCTTAAAATTATCAAACTCTGCAACAAGTCTAATTATTCTATCTTCATTTTCAGCAATTTCCTTATCTTTTTCTTTTAATTTTTGTTCATAAGCATTATCAACTTTTTGAAATTCTACCTTAGCATCATTTTCAACATCATTTTTATTAGCATCTTTCCTTAAATTCTTTAAGAAATCACTATCAGCAGCATGTTTATTACTCATTAGTATTTCCTCCCCTCCTTTTATTATTTTTTTTATGATCTTCTAAAAATCTAATATTTCCATTCCCAAGCATTAAAGGTATTTTAATGTTTTCTATTTTTTCACCTTCATTAAGCTTTTTATTTATATATTTTAGAACAGAAATTACTTTTGAATAATTCATTCTCGTAGGGCCTATAATTCCAATTGTACCCATATCTTTTCCATTAATTTCGTTTTTAAAAGCTATGATACTTAAATCCTTAAGTCCATTTTCCAAATTGCCTATATAAATTTTAAAATCATCGGTTTCAAACGAACTATCAATTCCACTAGATAATAAATTAACTATCTTCTCTTCATTATCAAGAATTCCATAAAACTTTTTTGCAAGTTCATTACTTCTAAATTCTGGATTATCCAAAAGATGATCAGCACCTTTATAATATAGCTTATCTGATTTATTAATGAACTGTGTTAATTTTTTAGCAATTGGTTTTATAACACTTGCTTTAACATTCATTTCATCAATAATATATTTTTCGAGTGGTACATTTATCAAAGATAAAGGTCTTCCTCTTAATTTATTATTAAAAAACACTGTTAAAACATCAACTTGATCTTGAGAAATATCATCATTAAATTTGATAATAGTTTCTTTAATCATTCCATCCTTTGTTAAAATTACTGCCATTAACATTCTATTACCCAAAAGCATAAATTTAATCTCTTGAATAATTTGATTGTCAATTGTTGGTGCAATCGATATTGCAGTATAATGAGTAACTTCAGATATAGTATTAGTTGCAATCTTAGTTAATTCTTCAATTTCAAAAATATTATCTTTCAATTTCGAATTAATATATTTAATTTCATCAATATCTAAATTTTTATCATCAAGCAAATTACTTATATAAAATTCATATCCCTTATTAGAGGGAATCCTTCCACTTGATAAATGAGTTTTTTCCAGATATCCAAGTTTTTCTAAAGCCATCATGTCATTTCTAACAGTAGCACTACTGATATCTAAATCATATCTAGTAATAATAGTATTAGATGAAACCGGTTCAATCCTAGTAATATACTCATTGATAATTAATTCTAAAATTTTCTTTTTTCTATTATCCAATTCGTCCCTTGATTTTTTCAACTTACACTCCTTTTAGCAGTTAGTTGCATCAATTGCTAAACTAAATATATAATATCACTTTTTTAGCAATTGTCAATATCGACTGCTAATTTTTTTGTAAATATTATGTGTCCAAAATATATTATCAAAATTCAATTAAATATAAAAAAGCTTAGAACATAAATTCCAAGCCTTTAATATTATAAAATGTTAATTAAAACAACCATCTAAAAAATCCTACACTCATCGCAAGTATTACCGCAAATAATCCAATAATCATAATTGAAGATGATATTGCAATACCTGCAATAGCTAAACCTTTTCCTTTTTCCTTAGTTTTAGAAATTTGTACTAAAGCTATTATTGAAATTATCAACGATATTACCCATATCTTAGGTATAAATGCTAAAATAAATCCAATAATAGCCAATGCATTATATCCCGCTTCAGTAGTAGTGTTTATTGTATTATTATTTCTAATAACTGTTTCTACAACTTCTACTCTTTCTGCTTTTTCTGTAGCTTCTATTTTAGCACCACAGTTTGGACAAAACTTAGCACTTCCATCAATTTCTGATCCGCATTTATCACATTTAATTTTATTCATATTAAAATCCTCCTTTAAGATTTATAAAATAATATCACATTAATTTTATTTTTTCCAGCAAAACACATTCTTTTTACAATACATAGTTTTTTGTTCACATTTATTTCACAAAACACTAAATAACTAAATCTTGCTTATTAATAATTTTTTTACTTACCACATTACGAAGAAGAAGATTCTCTTCCTTACTAAGATTAGGATCATCTGCAAAAATTTCACTTACCGCAACTTGTACTTCTTTTAAGCATTCAACATCCTTATAAATATTTGCTATTTTAAATTCCGGTAATCCATGTTGCTTAGTTCCAAAAACATCTCCACTACCTCTTAATTCCAAATCTTTTTCAGCTATTTTAAATCCATCATCACTTTTTACCATAAGTTCCAATCTCTGTCTTACAATATCATTCGAAGATTCATATTTTAAAATGCAAAAAGATTCATATTCTCCTCTTCCAACACGACCTCTTAGCTGATGCAGCTGTGCCAAACCAAACCTTTCTGAATTTTCAATAATCATTAAACTTGCATTCGGAACATCAACTCCAACTTCAATAACAGTTGTAGAAACTAATACGTCAATTTCCCCATTTTTAAATTTTTCCATTATATCGTCTTTTTCTTTTGACTTCATTTTACCATGTAAACAAACTACATTATATCCATCAAGTATTTTTTTATAATCATCAGTACATTTTTCTACTGATTTTAAATTTACAGTATTAACAGCCTTTAAATCAATATATTGTTCCCCAGTTTTTTCATCAACTTTTATCTCTGGTTTTCCTTCTTCAACAAGTGGACAAACAATATATGCCTGCCTTCCTTTTGAAAGCTGCTCTCTAATAAAATTATTTACTCTTTCATCATAATTTTTACCCACTGCATATGTTTGTATTTTTTTACGATTAGGAGGCAGTTCATCAATGATTGAAATATCCAAATCCCCATACAAAATCAACGCCAATGTTCTTGGAATAGGAGTAGCTGTCATTACTAAAATATCAGGATTATCACCTTTGGCAATAATTTTACTTCTTTGCTTTACACCAAATCTATGCTGCTCATCAGTAACCACTAATCCTAATTTATTAAAAACAACATCTTCTTCCAATAAAGCATGTGTTCCAATAACAATATCCACATCATTATTTTTTATTTTTTCAAGCATTTCCCTCTTTGCTTTAGCAGTCATTCCACCAACTAATAAACCACACTTAATTCCAAATTTGTCAAACATTTTCTGATAATTATTAAAATGCTGTACTGCTAAAATCATTGTTGGAGCCAATATAGCAGCTTGATATCCATTCCTTACTGTTTTAAATGCACTGCACATTGACACAACTGTTTTTCCACTTCCAACATCACCTTGAAGCAATCTATTCATTTGCTTTTCATTTTCCATGTCGAAATCAATCTCTTTTATAACTCTCATCTGTGCAGCAGTTAATTTAAACGGAAGATTATCTATAAAATCACTAATTCTAACATCACTACTATACTTAATACCTTTTTTAGTAGATATATTCTCTTCCCTTAATTTTAATATTCCCAATTGCATTGATAAAAATTCGTCAAACACAAGCCTTCTATGAGCTTTTTCAACATCTCTTATTTTTTCTGGAAAATGAATTTTCCTTATTGCTGAATCATAATTCATTAAATTGTATTTTTTCACAATATAATCAGGCAAAATCTCAGGAATCATATCTATATTTTTCAAAGCTTCATCAATTGAATTTCTCAGTAAACTGGACTTTATATCACTTGTCAAAGGATATACCGGTATAATCTTTCCTGTATTTTTATTACATTGAGATAAATCAAATACAGGAGAAGACAATTCCAAACCACCATTTTTTCTTGTAAACTTTCCATAAAACCTATATACTGCATCAATTTTAAGTTGATTACTAACATATGGTTGATTAAACCACGTACATATAGCTTGCTCAATTCCATCACTAATAACAACCTTTGAAACACTTTTAAATTTTCCAAGAAATCTTGTATACACACTATTAACTATACTCGCTTCAACAGTTACTCTTTCTCCTTCAAGAATGTCTGCTAATTTTTTCACAATACTTCGATCATCATATGCTCTAGGAAAATATTCAATTAAATCTTTAACAGTATAAACACCAATTTTATTAAGACTTTCTGCCTTTTTAAGACCAACTCCCTTAATATATTTTACCTCTTTTTTTAAATACTCTTCCATATTTTCTCCAATCAATAAAATTATATTACATTTTTATTAGAACTTAAATATATTTTTATTATTTCATTTTTTTAACAATATTGTATATTTTATAGTTTTATCATATAATAATAAAGTAAAAAATATATTGTAAATGAAAGGAGATTACTTTAATGGAAAACGAGAATAACAACAGTAATCTTAATAGCACAAATAATATCCAACCACAGTTCAATAACTCAAACGGATATAGTGATGTAAACTTCCCAAATAACGATCCTTACGCATCACAAATAAATAGCAATTTATCTAGTTTTAATGATAATACTATTTCTTATAATAATGATTCACAAATATCAAATGTTGATAATGATCAATATAATTCAATGCCAGGTATGGATTTTAATGATCAATATAATAGTATGCCGGGTATGGATTCAAATAATCAATATAATTCAATGCCAGGTATGGATTCAAATGATCAATTTAGCAGTATGCCGGGTATGGATTCAAATGATCAATTTAACAATATGCCAAATAATAATGATTATAATAAATATAACATGAATTCAAATGATCAATTTAGCAATATGCCAGATATGGACTTAAATAATCAATTTAATACAATACAAAATAACGACTTTGCTCAATACAATAACACACCTAGTACAAATTCAAATGATCAATTCAATAACAATAATGATTCATACTTAATGAACCAATACAGTAATGACTATGACCCTAATTCAAATTATAATGCAAATCCAGATTATAATATGAACTATAATCAAAACAATTTTGATCAAAATTTGAATTATAATTCAAATGATTATATTGAACCAATGGATGTTCCGGGATATGATCAAAGTCAAGGACAATTAAATCCACAATATTATGATGCAAACAACACTTCAGAACAAAACTACAATAATGAACAAGCATCTACTTCAATTGAAAATATTGATGAAGAATTTAAGAAAAATTGGATGGGAAATCTTTATACAAAATCAAATTCTAAATTTAATATATTTGCATTTTTATTTGGTCCAATATATTTCTTATATAGAAAAGTAACAACATTTGGTATAATATTCTTAGCTATAAATACTTTATTAATAAGTGCAATGTCATTCTTAGCAATAACATCTCCACTAAAGTCTTTAGCTTTAGTTGGAACAATTTCATTAATATTAACAATACTATTTGTAGTATATGGATTTATATTTAACGGATTATACAAAGGTTTTGTAAAATCAAAACAACAAGCATTATCTGCAACAATGGATTCAAATCAATTACTTGATTATGCTAAGCAAAAAGGTGGAACAAGTGTATTAGGAGCCATTCTTGGTGTATCAATAATTATTATAGTTGTAATGATTTCTAATATTGTCGGAATTTCAATAAAATCAAATTCATTAAATAAGAAAACAAAAACTACAACAATAACACCTGACAACACTGTACAAACACCAATTTTAACTCCAGAAAAACAACTATCAAAATATACATTTACAGCAGGAAGTGCAAACACTACATATACCCTATCTTATAATTCATCAACTTGGACATTTAACCAAGCAACAAATTCATTAACATTGCAAAATGGAGATGTATTCAAATATGCAGATAACTATATAGAAAAATTATCAACACAAATTAATACAACTGTTTCAACAGAACAAGGAAGAGCAACTTTCTTCAATCTATATACAAACGCATTCGCACAATCTGCAGCACAATCAAATGGAACTTCAACACCTTCACCTCAAGGATTTGTTCAAAAAGGAACAAACATCTACTACGCATATAATGATATTGTTGTAAACAATACAGTAACAAGATATTATTTATTATTAATACCATCTATTGATATGAACTTCCAATTCACGTTAACATCACAACTATCTTCAATAGATGTAACAGAAAATGCTGAGATTGAAAAAATATTTGAAACATTCACAACACCAACAAATTCTTCAATCTTAACACAATCAGAAAACACAGTTGTGTCATCTAGCACAACTAATACTACAGGTACTCAATCAACAACAGGTGCAAATAGTACAACAAATACAACAACTAACCAAGGGACAACATCAGCTACAAATAATATAACAAATACAACAACCAACCAAGGTACAACATCAGGTACAAGCAGCAGTGCTTCAACAAGTTCAACAGGAACAACAAATTCAGGAGTAACAACAAATCAAACAGGAGTTGATTACACTTCACCAAGGACTTCTCCTCCCAGTAATGCGATTACAAGCACAACTACTGATTTAAACTCTGTAATATAATCTATCAATAAATAACAGGAGGACAATATGAAATATACTCTAGTCAGAGAGCTATATAAAAATGATATAAACACTTATTTAGATAAAACAATTGAAATAGCGGGTTGGGTTAGAACAATCCGCTCTTCAAAGAATTTTGGATTCATCGAATTAAATGATGGCTCTTTTTTAAAGAACATTCAAATAGTATTTGATAATTCACTTTCAAATTATGAAGAAATAACAAAAGTTTCAATATCTTCATCATTAATCATAAAAGGAAAAGTTATAAAAACTGAAAATGCAAAACAACCATTTGAAATTCATGCACAAAATATTGAAGTATATAATTTATCAGATAAGGATTACCCTATACAAAAGAAAAATACAAGCTTTGAATTTTTAAGAACTCAAGCACACTTACGCCCCAGAACAAATACTTTTTCTGCAGTATTTAGAGTACGTAGTTTATTATCATATGCAATTCATAAATTCTTTCAAGAAAAAGATTTCGTATATGTACACACTCCAATCATCACAGGAAGTGATGCAGAAGGTGCTGGAGAAATGTTCAATGTAACAACAATTGAACCTAATAACGTACCTCTAAATGAAAATAAAACAGTTAATTATTCACAAGATTTCTTTGGTAAAAAAACTCATTTAACAGTTAGTGGCCAACTTGAAGGTGAAACATATGCACTAGCTTTAAGAAACATTTATACATTTGGACCTACTTTCAGATCAGAAAATTCCAACACCGTAAAACATGCTGCAGAATTTTGGATGATTGAACCAGAAATGTCATTTGCAGACTTATCAGATTGCTTAGACATTGCCGAAGAAATGATCAAATACTGCATTTCATATGTTTTAGAAAAGGCTCCAGAAGAAATTGAATTTTTTGATAAATTCATTGCTCCTGGACTAAAAGAAAAATTAAACACAACTTTAGAAAAACCATTTGGTAGAATAACATACACAGATGCAATAAAAGAATTAGAAAAAAATAATGATAATTTTGAATATAAAGTTTCATGGGGTGCTGATATTCAAACAGAACATGAACGTTATATTTCAGAAAAAATATTTGGAAGACCAACATTCATAACAAACTACCCTGCTGAAATAAAAGCATTTTATATGAAACAAAATGATGATGGCAAAACAGTTGCTGCATCAGACTTAGTAGTACCAGGAATCGGTGAATTAATTGGTGGAAGTCAAAGAGAAGACGATTACACAAAATTAAAAACAAAAATGGATAGCTTAAATATGAATCCAGAAGAATACTGGTGGTACATGGATCTAAGAAAATATGGTAGTGTCCCTCACTCTGGTTTCGGTATCGGATTTGAAAGATTCATGATGTATATAACAGGAATGTTAAATATTAGAGATGTCATACCATTCCCAAGAACACCAAAAAATTGTGAATTCTAATATAACAAAAGAACTGCAGGAATAATCTTCCTACAGTTCTTTTATTATAACTTAATTAAAAATACAAAACCAATATCACTCTTCTCTATCCTATATTCAATACCATAATTTGATAAAATTCTACTAACAATATATAATCCCATACCATTACTATTTTTCTTATTTAAATCAAACTTCATTTCATACAAATTATCGATATTAATTTCGCTATCACAGGAATTTTCAAGATAAAACCAACCATCCCTGCTTCCTACATTAATAACACCATCATTATCAGAATAATTAACTGCATTATTAATTAAATTAGACAGAACAATATTCAATCCACTCTTTCCCATATATAATTCTTCATCATCCAAATTATTAGAAAATTTAATATTTTTATTTTTTATTAAAACACTATATTGATCCATAATACCATTTAAGACTGTACAAATATTAATATTTTCCTGATCATTTTTTAAATTTTCAAGCTTTGAAATAAGAAGTATTTGAGAAACATTATGACTCAATTTATCAACAATACCAATACATTCACCAATATAAAAATTCCTATCCTTATATTTTCCGATATTATATTGCATATTTTCCAATATAATTTTTAAACTGGCTAGAGGAGTTTTAAGTTCATGCGAAGCCCCTCTAAAAAAATCATATTTCAATCTTTCCAATTTAATAATTTCTTCCTTCTTCATTAACTTTGCATAAACAATTGAGATACCTATAGATAATATAAACGAAATAACCAATGAATATGGCAAAAATTTAAAACTCAACTTCTTAGCTTCTTTATTAATATCAGTTGTTGAAACAAATTGAATTGAAACCTTTTTGCCAGTATTTAATTCAATTGTTCTATCTTCAATAATCAATGAATTACTAGAACTACTTAAATTTATTTTGGTATTTTTTATAGGCAAACTATTATTATCATTATCAGTCTTTATAAAAACACCAATATCACTATTTTTCGAATAAAAATCCAAAGTTTCTTCAATAAATTTAATATCTCTGCCATTCAAATTTCTTGCAATTTCATCCGATTTTTCAATAATATGACTTTTCCTAGAATCTATATAAATCCTTGGAAACAATAAAAATATCATTAAATGAATAAATACTATTAAAATAATTAATATACTAAATATTTGTAAAAATACTTTTGGAAATACCTTTAATTTCTTCATCTTCTCTCCAATTTATAACCAACATTTCTTACTGTAATAATGCAATCCAAGGCAAACTTCTTCCTTAATTCCTTAATATAAACATCAATGACCCTATCATAAGGAACTTCCTCCGTATCCTTCCACAAGTTATCAATTATTTGAGCTCTAGTCAATACATGTCCCTCATTCATAAGTAGAAACTTTAAAATTTCAATTTCTTTTGCATTAACATCAATTTCTTGATTATTATATTTAGCACTATATGCTGTAAAATTAACCTCCAAGCCATTATATTTAAAAATATCAACATCACCATAATATCTTTTAATCAATGATTCAATTCTTACTTTCAATACTGATAAAGACAAAGGCTTTTCAATATATCCATCAGCCAAATTTGTAAAAGCCTTTAACTTATATTCTTCATCACTAAAAGCAGTTAACATTAACACAGGAACTTCACTGGTTTTTCTAATCTCTTTTAAAACCTCCAAACCATTAACAAACGGAAGATTTATGTCCAAAATAACTAACTTAAAATCATTTTCTTTAAATTTAGCAAGTGCATCCATTCCATCTTTTGCACCAACCATTTCATAACCACATTCAGTTAAATATTCAATAATTCCTTCTCTAATATCTTTGTCATCTTCAACAATAAGTATGTTCATAAAATCTCCATAATATAAATTACAAATATTATAATCGATTTAATCATTTAAATCAATTATCATCACTTAATAACTCTTTAGGTTCTTTTCTTAAAATATTTATAGAAGCAATCAATAAAGAAATACATAAAACCACTAACATAAATATAACAGCATATACAAATAATTTTCCATTAACACTAACATCTAAACTAGTTAAAGTTTTATTAAAGCCATCAACTTCAGCTCCACCGCCCATTCCTATTGATGAAGACTCTTTCATCATTTGCTTTGTTATACCGCTAGTAACAATTCCACCAGCCAAGAAATAAGAACCTATAAAAGCCGGAATTGTAATAAATACTAATTCAAATAAAAATTGTGAAAAAATCTTTGCTTTAGAAATTCCGACTGCTAACAATATAGCAATTTCTCTTCTTCTTGCATTCATCCATAAGAATAATAGTAAAGCTACAATTACACCAGCAAATATCAATGAGCCAATAAACAATTGATCCGCAATTCCATATATACCTGAAATAGATTTTTGTAAAGCTGGGAAATTTGATGAACTCTTAATCAAATTATATTTCTGCCAATTAATATCCAATTTTTTAATATCTCTTAAAACTTGATCAATATTCTTATCTCCTTTTACAAAGAATGAAGCATCTTGATATACTGCAGTTTCTTCTGTATGTCCATATAACTTAACAGCTGTATCAATATCACTTACTAATGTATTTTCATAAAGTTCTTGTGAATAAGTTACACCACTCTTATTATGTCCATCAAAAAGTCCTATAATTTCAACTTCAACAGTTTCATTTGCACCTTTTTCATTATCAGCATCATATATATTTGATTTTAATTTAATTTTATCACCAATTTTCAAATTATTTTTTGCTGCCAAATCTTTATGCATTAAAATTTTATTTTTATCACCATTTTTAATATGTCTTCCAGAAATTAATTTATATGCACCAGAAACAAATTTAGTTTCTTTTTCAGAATTATTAACACCAGTCATCATAACAGATCTTTTAAATTTCTTTGCTCTATCAGCAGATAAATTAGAAAGTGTTCTTGAAGTTTCTATAATATCATAATTTTCCAAATCAGCAACAATATTAATTCTTTTTACATGATCAACAATATCTTTCGAAGTAGTAATCTTCTTAATATCAATTCCTCTAACATTTCCACTTCCTCTAGGAGTACCTTGATTAACTCTTCTATTTATTTCAATCATAAAACTATTTGTAATACTTGAATATGTTTCCTTAGAAGCCTTATCCGTAGCATCCTTAATAGATAAACTTACTAAACTAAGTGCTGTCATTACTAATACGACAAAAAGTATTACTAATGATTTTAATTTTTTTCTTGTAACATAAGCAAAAGCTCTTTTAATCATTTTATACCTCCTTAACTTCATTTAGTTTTTTATTCTTTAATTCTAAAATCATATCTGCTTCATTTGCAACTTCTTTACTATGAGTTACAACTATAACACATTTATTTCTTTTTTTAGCGAGATTTTTTAATATCTCGATAATTTCAGTTGCAGTTACAGGG